>CATLEM010000169.1 GCA_949916155.1 uncultured Dorea sp. | reverse complement strand
GAGCTGATTACGAAATATCCGCAGATCCACGATTACTGTATGATCTGGATGGAGAACATCACCCATAAGACAAAAAAGGGAGAGAAGGAATTCGGACTCAGCAACACGAACAAACTGATCCGCCACTACGAGCATGCCACAGGGCTTAAGACTGGCTCTACGAGCAAGGCAAAGTTCTGTATCTCCGCAACGGCGAAAAAAGAAGATATGGAGCTGATCGCGGTGGTCATGGCGGCAAATGACAGCAAGATCCGCAACAAAGATGCCATCACCCTGTTCAATTACGGCTTCGGAAAATGCCAGAAATACATAGAGAATACGGTTGAGCCTGTAGAGCCGGTGAAGGTAAAGCGGGGCGTCAGTGAAAAGGTATCCGTGGCACAGAAAGAGCCTTTTTTCTATGTGGATGCTACAGGAGCCGACTTAAATGCGATCGAGCGCAAGGTCACGGTGAAAAAGAGCCTGAAGGCGCCGGTGAAAAAGGGAACGAAAGTGGGAGAGGCAGCGTACTATCTGAGCGGGGAGAAGATTGGAAGTATAGATATTGTCACAGAGGAAGCAGTGAAGCAGGTAAGCTATAAAAGCGCCATGGGCGATGTGGTGAAAAAAATGCTGCTGTAACCGGACATAAAGGAAAGTGCAGAGTCTGAATGATTTTTGGGCGCTGCGCTTTTTTTGTCCGATAAAAATTGTTTTATAAAAATTGCATAAACTATGTTGACAAACGGGAATCGTAGTGTTAAATTAGTATTCGAAGATGTTAGCACTCTTCAATTTCGAGTGCTAACAAGGAAAATCTGAAAGGAGGAGGATGGATGGTAACAGATCATGGACTGAGCGACAGAAAGCTCAAGATTCTCCATGCGATCATCAAGACCTATCTGGAGACCGGAGAGCCGGTGGGTTCAAGGACCATTTCCAAATACACGGATATGAACTTAAGCTCTGCGACGATCCGCAATGAGATGGCTGATCTGGAAGAGCTTGGGTTTATCATGCAGCCTCACACGTCGGCAGGACGTATCCCTTCAGATAAAGGTTATCGGCTATATGTGGATATGCTGATGGATGAAAAGGAGCAGGAGCTTCTGGAAAAGGAGGAGCAGATGCTTGAGAAGGCTGACAGGATGGAGCAGCTTCTCAAGCAGGCGGCGAAGGTTCTGGCAAGCAGCACCAATTACGCCACGATGGTCTCCACGCCTATGGGCAGCAGCAATAAGATTAAGTTCATCCAGCTTACGATGGTGGATCAGGAGCAGATCATTGCAGTGATCATGCTCGGCGGCAATGTGCTCAAGAATAAGATCATCCGGGTTGATGAGCCCTTGAGCAATGAGAACCTCCTGAAGCTGAATATGCTGCTTAACACTACCCTGAACGGCATGGCGATCGAGGAGATCAATCTGGGATTGATCGCAAGGCTTAAGGAGCAGGCAGGTATCCACAGTGTAGTGATAGGAAATGTGCTGGATGCGGTGGCAGATGCCATCCAGGTGGATGAAGATATGCAGATCTATACCAGCGGCGCCACAAACATTTTCAAGTACCCGGAGCTTTCCGACAAGCAGAGCGCACAGGAGATCATCAGTGCCTTTGAGGAGAAACAGCAGCTTACTGAACTGGTGACCCAGACATTGTCGCAGGAGGACAATACAGGGATTCAGGTTTATATCGGCGATGAAGCGCCGGTGCAGACGATGAAAGACTGCAGTGTTGTCACCGCTACGTATGAATTGGGTGACGGGTTGAAGGGAACGATAGGGATTATCGGACCGAAAAGAATGGATTATGAACATGTGTTAAAGTCCATGAAACGTCTGCAAAATGAACTGGACCAGATGTTTCATGGGGGACAGAAAGTCAGGTAAATGTTAATAAAAAGAGTAGAAAGGTGGAATAACTCTTGGAAAATCAGCAGGAGAAAAGCCAGGAAGAGATGGTAAAAGAAGCGGTGGAGGAAGCGAAAAAAGCAGCTGCCGCACAGACAGAGGAAGAAGATAAAAAAGAAGCTGAAGCGCAGCCTTCTGAATCAGAGGATTCTGCAGAGGAGAGCGAAGCCTTTGGCACTTCCGGATCAGATGAGCCGGAAGCGGAAAGATCCGATGGAAAAGACGGTACAGATACAGAGAAAAAAAGACTGTTCGGGAAAAAGAAGAAAGACAAAAAAGATGAGAAGATTGAAGAGCTGACAGATAAGCTTACCCGGCAGATGGCAGAGTTTGATAACTTCCGCAAGCGTACGGAAAAGGAGAAATCCCAGATGTACGAGATAGGCGCGAAGGATATCATAGATAAGATCCTTCCGGTGGTGGACAATTTTGAGAGAGGTCTTAATGCCGTGAAGGAGGAAGAGAAGGAGGTTCCTTTTGTCCAGGGAATGGAGATGATCTATAAGCAGCTGATGACAACGTTAGAGGGAGCGGGAGTGAAGCCCATCGAGGCGGTCGGACAGGAGTTCAACCCGGATTTTCACAATGCGGTAATGCATGTGGACGATGAAGCTCTCGGTGAGAATGTTGTGGTCGAGGAACTTCAAAAGGGGTATATGTACCGGGACAGCGTTGTCCGGCACAGTATGGTAAAAGTAGCAAATTGACATTTTTCAGAACATATTAAAATTTCAGGAGGAATCAAATCATGGGAAAAATAATCGGTATTGACTTAGGTACAACAAATAGCTGTGTAGCCGTTATGGAGGGCGGGCAGCCGACAGTGATCGCGAACACAGAGGGAGCAAGGACTACACCGTCTGTAGTGGCATTTACCAAGGCGGGAGAGCGTCTCGTCGGAGAGCCTGCAAAGCGTCAGGCAGTAACCAACGCTGAGAGGACAATTTCCTCTATTAAGAGGGAGATGGGTTCTGACTACAGAGTAACGATTGACGAGAAGAAATATTCTCCGCAGGAGATCTCTGCTATGATCCTTCAGAAGATGAAGGCGGATGCAGAAGGATATCTCGGCGAGAAGGTTACAGAGGCAGTTATCACTGTTCCGGCTTACTTTAACGACGCACAGCGTCAGGCTACAAAGGATGCCGGCAAGATCGCGGGGCTTGACGTAAAGCGTATCATCAACGAGCCTACAGCGGCGGCTCTTGCATATGGTCTTGACAATGAGAAAGAGCAGAAGATCATGGTATATGATCTTGGCGGCGGTACATTCGACGTATCGATCATCGAGATCGGCGACGGTGTTATCGAGGTTCTTTCCACAGCAGGAAATAACAGGCTTGGCGGCGATGACTTTGACCAGAAGGTTGCAGATTATATGATCGCTGAGTTTAAGAAAGAGCAGGGCGTGGATCTGTCTGCAGATAAGATGGCTATGCAGAGGATCAAGGAAGCTGCAGAAAAAGCGAAAAAGGAGCTTTCTTCCGCTACAACGACGAATATCAACCTTCCGTTTATCAGCATGAATGAGAGCGGACCGCTTCATTTTGATATGACTCTCACAAGAGCTAAATTTAACGAACTTACCAGTGATCTTGTGGCTAAGACATCTGAGCCGGTGACAAGAGCACTTTCCGATGCAGGGCTTTCTGCTTCTGAACTTGGCCAGGTATTGCTTGTAGGCGGTTCTACACGTATCCCGGCAGTTCAGGAGGAAGTTAAGCGTCTGACAGGCAAGGAACCGAGCAAATCTCTGAATCCGGATGAGTGCGTGGCACTCGGCGCATCCGTTCAGGGCGGTAAGCTGGCAGGCGACGCAGGCGCAGGCGACATCCTTCTTCTTGATGTTACCCCGCTGTCACTTTCCATCGAGACGATGGGCGGCGTGGCGACAAGACTGATCGAGAGAAATACGACCATCCCCACAAAGAAGAGCCAGATCTTCTCTACAGCAGCAGACAACCAGACGGCAGTAGATATCAATGTCGTACAGGGTGAGAGACAGTTTGCAAGAGATAATAAATCTCTCGGACAGTTCAGGCTTGACGGAATCGCACCGGCTCCGCGCGGAGTACCGCAGATCGAAGTTACTTTTGATATCGATGCGAACGGTATTGTAAATGTATCCGCGAAAGACCTGGGAACAGGCAAAGAGCAGCATATCACAATTACAGCTGGTTCCAACATGTCTGATGCAGATATTGACAAGGCAGTGAAAGAAGCTGCTGAGTTTGAAGCTCAGGATAAGAAGAGAAAAGAGGCTATTGATACAAGAAATGAAGCGGATTCTTTCGTATTCCAGACCGAAAAGGCATTAAGTGAAGTGGGCGATAAGATCGACGCTTCCGAAAAGGCCAATGTGGAGGCTGATGTTCAGGCCGTTAAGGATATTCTGGAAAGAACTAAGGATCAGGAGATGTCCGATTCCGATCTTGACGCTCTGAAAGCGGCAAGAGAGAAGCTTACCACAAGCGCACAGGCGCTGTTCACCAAGATGTATGAGAATATGCAGCAGGCACAGGGCGGCGCGGCAGGTCCGGATATGAGCGGCGAGGCAGGACAGGGAGGCAATTCCGCTCCTGATGATGATGTGATCGACGGAGATTTCCGCGAAGTATAAATGATAAGAATTTCCGAGCGGTCAAAGTACGCTCCTTAAGAAATTCTGAATTACCCATGGACGAATGTCAGGAAAGCTGGCATTCGTCCGGTCTTACACCGATTGCCTGTTCTGTTGTTAATGGAAATGATGTCGATGATGGCATAAGAAGACAGCCTTTTTTTTCGATAATTATTAAACGGAAACAGGAAAGCGCTTGGCGGATATAGAGGAAGGAACACAGGGGAGGGGATCCGCTGTGTCCTTTCGCTATGTTCTGAGAATTTGCGGACACTTCCTTATGATTTGAGTACAATACGAATCATCCGTGGTGATGAGTTGGAGTAGGATGATGGAGAAAGAGAGATATGACTATATAGATACATTGCGGTTGTGTTCTATACTTTTTATTGTTCTTTCCCATTTTGACGGAGAATGCTTTTATTATCTGACCGGAATTTCAATGATGCAGACGCACCTTGCAAGGGACGGAAAGCTTGGGCTGCTTATGTACGGGTGGACGGGAAAATATGCGTTGGCTCTTCTTTGTGTTATCAGCGGATTCCTTACGGCGATGAAATATGCCGGGAAAAAAGAATGTGATGTGGGAGAATTTATCATCAGCAGATATTTTCGGCTGATGCTTCCGGTGATGGTAAGCGGTTTTCTGTTTGGCATTGTGCTGAAGCTGACAGGGGAGCCTGTCAATGTGTCGGCATATCTGAAAACGGCCCTGATCCCGGGATGGAGTGAGGCCAATCGGAATCTGTGGTGCATCGGGTCATTTCTGGTGGGAAATATCCTGATCTGTCTGATCTGTTATCTGCAGAGGCGTGGTTTCCGGCCAATGGTTCTGTATCCGGGCCTGCTTATGCTCCTGGTATTGCTGGGAGATGTGTGGCTGCTGGCTGTGGTGGCCGGCGGATTCTGCTATGAGGCTGCCTGGAGGCTGAGGCAGAGCGGACTGGCTGAAAACTGGTGGCTGCTGGGGATCCTGCCGATGGTATGGCTGCTGCCCAGAGGAGAAGAGAGCACAGTGA
>CATLEM010000168.1 GCA_949916155.1 uncultured Dorea sp. | reverse complement strand
AAATGCCCGCTCCGGGATTTCGATAGAATACGCTATGGGACGTGGCCCGCCGGCCAAAATTCCCTCCGGGCGTACCTGTTCCCCAGGCGCATCTGCCTGTTTTCCGCCGGGATAGACCACCCCTTCCTCAAACACCGGGATCCAGTCAATGAGGATATCCCTCGTAAGCTCCCCTGCCTCCACATTTTCAAGCTCCAGCGCGAACTCATCCGAATTGAGCTTGAACCAGTCAAACAGCACGTCGATGTACTCCTTTAAGTCGTGGGCTTTCCTCCTGGCTGTCGCGATATACTCCTCCCGCTCCTTTCCCTCCACAATACCCCTTTGCACCGCGTCCAGATACCCGATCAGGGTCGTGAGGGGCGTCCGCACGTCATGGGAAAGGCTGGTCATCAACTGCCGGTTCGTCTCCTCCGCCTGGCGGCAGTCCGAGAGCCGCTCCTCATAGGACAGGATAATGTCATTCATCTCATAGGCCAGCGGCGCCGCCAGCTCATGGGAAGGAAGGAGGATTCGCCGGTTCCCGTTCCCCTCCTTCACCTCCCTCAAGATCTCCTCCATCCCGGCAAGCTGCCGTTTCACCCGCGCCACCATACAGATAGACGCGCACACTGCCGCCAGAGCGACGCCCGCCAGGATAACTGCCTCTATCTCACTGCTCATCCGCTGTCCCTCCCTTCCGTCACACTTCCTTGTTAAAACGGTATCCGATGCCCTTCACCGTCTGGATAAACTTCGGACTCCCCGGCTGTTCTTCCATCTTTTTCCGCAACCTGCTGATCACCGCCATAATATTGCTGTCGTCGTACACATAAGGCTCCTTCCACACCGCCTCGTAGATCTTCTGCTTCGTCAGGATCCTCCCCTGATTCTCCGCGAAAAGCCAGAGCAGGTCAAACTCCTTCGGCGGAAGCTCGAACGTCCCGTTCACCGTCACCACAGACCGACTGTCCGCGTCAATGGAAAGCCTGTCAAACTGCAGCCTCCTTGCTTCCCCCGCCTCCCGGTTAAACCGGGTGTACCGCCGGATAAGCGACAGGATCCGCGCCGTCAGCTCATCCATGTCAAAGGGCTTCGTCAGATAATCGTCCGCCCCGGCCCGAAGCCCCCGCACCTTGGAGGCGCTGTCGTCCTTCGCCGTGAACATCAGGATCGGCACACTGCTCACCTCCCGGATGCCCTCAAGCGTCTCAAAGCCGTCAAATCCCGGCATCATCACATCCAGGATCACAAGGTGGTAATCATTTTCCCCAAGCCGCATAAGGCCCTCCCGCCCGGAATGGCAGCAGTCCGCCTCGATATTCTCCTTGATGATGCTCCGCTTTACCAGCGCGCACAGCTCCCTGTCATCGTCGATCATTAATATCCTGTCCATCGTATCTGATTCCTCCATTTGTCCCCGGCGCTCCGTCCAGGGAGATATCCGAATATCCATTTCACCTGCTATTTCCGTCACAAATCTATTATATCTGCAAAGCGTTTATAAATCAATTTGCAAACCGCTCAAACATTCTGGATAAATCTCCCCTCCAATGCTATAATAATCCATAGGAACCACCCAAAATACCATCCACACGACAAAAAAGGAGACGCCCTATGAACAACTACCGCATCATCAAGCTGTCCGACCACCCCGCCAGAAAAGAACAGGCCGCCGTCTGGTTCAGCCAGAAGTGGAGCGTGCCTCTGTCCGCCTACAAAGAAAGTATGGCCGAAGCAATCTCCGGCACATCCCCCGTTCCTCAGTGGTATCTCGCCGTAAGCGGGGATGAGATCATCGGCGGCTTAGGGGTGATCGAGAATGATTTCCACGACCGGAAAGACTTAGCGCCCAACGTATGCGGCGTCTATGTGGAGGAACCGTACCGCTGCCGGGGCATTGCCGGGGAGCTTTTAAAGGCTGTCTGTGACGACATGGCCGGACAAGGCATCGAAACCCTCTATCTCTTAACCGACCACACGTCCTTTTACGAGCGGTACGGCTGGGAATTTTTCTGTATGGCTCTGGGAGACGGTGAAACACAGATGAGCAGGATGTACGTCCACAGGGCAGAACATTGCCGGAAGCGGACGAAAGAGTCAAATATCCATGCAAGCATGGCTACTTGGCTCGTTGCTTCGCGGGAATTATAAGATCAGGAGGATATCATTATGTTAGAATTCAGATACGACACACAGTTATTGATTGAAGGGGAAGAGCTTGACGAAGACACTATCAGCGATTATTTTACCGAAAACTTCCGCGGAGACTGCCTGCTGGCGGTCGGAGACGAGGAACTCATTAAAATCCATTTCCACACGAACGAGCCCTGGAAGGTGCTGGAATACTGTGCCTCTCTGGGAGAGATCCACGATATCGTCATCGAGGACATGGACAGACAGTCCAGAGGATTAAAAGGATAAATATCAGGAGGTACGCAATATGGATTACATCTGGCACTACGACTCGCCCCTGGGCGGCATCACCCTTGCGGGCGACGGCGAACACTTAACCGGCCTGTGGTTTGACGGGCAAAAATACTTCGGGGGCACCATCGGCAAAAATCCGGAGCAAAAAGAGCTCCCTGTATTTGCCCGGACGGCAGAATGGCTTGACCTCTATTTTCGCGGGGAAGATCCGCCCTTTACTCCCCCGCTGTCCTTGCAAAAAACTACGCCTTTCCGCAGATCCGTATGGGAGATCCTTCTCGCCATCCCCTACGGGCAGACGATGACTTACAAAGAGATCGCGGAAAGAATCGCAGAGAAAAACGGGCTTTCCTCCATGTCCGCCCAGGCAATAGGCGGCGCCGTCGCGCGCAACCCCATCTCCCTCATCATCCCCTGCCACCGGGTCGTGGGATCAGACGGAAGCCTAACCGGATATGCTGGAGGCATTGACAAAAAAGAAGCGCTTCTTAGAATGGAAAAAGGAATCTAATACAGGGTGCGGATACTTCCTTTTTGTATCCGCACCCTGAAATCTTACAGCTTATCAGCCGCTTCTTTTAAATATTCATTTTCAACCTCAGAAAACTTCTCCATCTCCACCGCCTCAGCAAGCGCCGCGTCTATAGGCATCCTGCCAAGCACCGGGATGGAAAGCTCCGCGGCCACTTCCTCCACATGGCTCTCCCCAAACACGGAAATCTTCTTTCCGCAGTCCGGGCAGACAAGGTAGCTGTAGTTCTCCACGATCCCAAGCACCGGGATGTTCATCTGGCGCGCCATGCCGTAAGCCTTTTTCACGATCATCTTCACCAAATCCTGTGGCGAAGACACGATCACCACACCGTCCACCGGCAGCGACTGGAACACCGTCAGAGGCACATCTCCCGTTCCTGGCGGCATGTCCACGAACAGATAGTCGAGCTCGCCCCACCGCACGTCTGTCCAGAACTGAGTCACTACATTGGCGATCACCGGACCTCTCCAGATCACCGGATCCGATTCATTCTCAAGGAGCAGGTTGATGGACATGATCTTTGTCCCGTCCGCCGCCTCCCTTGGGAAAATACCGCTCTCATCGCCCAGTGCCTTCTCATGGATCCCATACATCTTCGGAATAGACGGGCCGGTTATGTCCGCGTCCAAAATCCCTACCTTGCAGCCTTTCTTTCTCATCATCCTTGCTAACGATGCCGTCACCATCGACTTTCCTACACCGCCCTTGCCGCTCACCACGCCGATAACCTTCTTAATATTGGAAAACTGGTTCGCCGGTTTCCGGAAATCCACCGGCTTGCTGCTGCAGGAATCCGCGTGGGCGCACCCCGCGCAGTCAGACGGCGAGCAGCCATTCTGCTGTTGTTCTTCAGCCATAACATCCACCTTACCTTTCAAAATATACTGGGCAGACATGCCGCCCCTTCATCCGTTCTCTTTTTACAGAACAAACATGCCCTCGCGGCAACTGCCAAACAGACAGGTTTGTTTACTCAACAGCGGCGATCACCTCTACCTCGCAGAGCACATTCTTCGGCAATGTCTTAACCGCCACGCAGCTTCTTGCCGGCTTGGAGGTGAAATATTTGGCGTACACTTCATTAAACGCCGCAAAGTCTCCCATATCCGCCAGAAAACAGGTTGTCTTGAGCACCTTGTCAAAGGAAGTCCCCGCTGCCATAAGAACTTCGCCCATGTTCTTGCATACCTGCTCCGTCTGGTCTGTAATCGTCTGAGCCTCAACCGCGTCCGTAGCCGGGTTGATCGGAATCTGCCCCGCAGAATAGAAAATCCCGTTGTGGACATACCCCTGTGAATATGGCCCTAATGCCTTTGGCGCCTTATCTGTCGCTACTACTTTCATGATAACCTCTCCTTTTCATCTTAATATATGAATTCCTTACCGTCTCCTATTGTACTACCTCTTCATATTGTTTATCAACACCAATTTTTGCCGTTGTGATTATTTCCAAATGATTCTACATCTCCCGCGTCACATCCTGAAGCCACTTATACTTCCGGTACCGCCACAGGCAGATCGGCATCTTAATGATCTCGTCGCTCATCAATATCACATACACTACCGGCACACTGGCATGGAAGTAGAACGCTGCCGCGGCGCCAAGCAGGATCGAGCATCCCCACATGGTAGACACGTCCATCACAAGCCCGAACTTCGTATCCCCGCCAGAGCGGAAGATCCCGCACACCATCGTTGTGCTGAACGCCTGCCCCACCACAAAGTAGGACATGACAAAGAACATGAACCCTAAGTATCTCCTGGACACCTCTGACAGCGTGAGCACACTGCTCACCAGCGGCCCGAAGATCAGGATAAAGGCCCCGCCCATAATCCCAAGGATCAGGGATAGGATCACGAACTTCCTGGCATAGGCTTTGGCATGCTCCGGCTTTTTCTCCCCAAGCGTCTTGCCTAACCAGATCGCCGTAGCATTGGACATGCCGAACACCACTACTTGGGCAAGCTGCCTGGCCACCTGGGCCACGGAGTTTGCCGCCACCGCCTCGCTCCCTAGGTGTCCGATGATCGCCGTATTGGCGGAGGTTCCAAGGCCCCACAGCATCTCATTGATCACCACCGGCATGGCGTAGCGGATATAATCCGACAAAAGCAACGGATCCATGTGGATCAGATGTTTAAGGCGGATCTTGACAATCTTATTCTTGTACCTGGCATAGAGAAGCACCATCGCCGTCTCCACGATACGGGCGCACAGCGTCCCGATGGCCGCCCCCACGATCTCAAGCCTTGGCGCCCCGAAAAGCCCGAAGATAAGTATCCCGTTGATCACGATATTTACAAGGAGGGACACAAAATAGACAACGGTCGCTACCACCACCCGCTCGATGCTGCGCATAATATTTAAGTAAACCTGAGTCACCGCCATGAACACATAGGAAAGCCCAACGATCCGAAGGTATTTCGCGCCCTCAAAGATCACTTCCGCGTCCGAGGTAAAGATCCCCACAAGCCGTTCCGGCAGCATAAAAGCCAGCGCCGTGAACACCGCCGCGATCAGGATGCCGCCGCTAAGCCCGATCCCAAGGATCTTCTCAATGGTAACCGTGTCCCGCTTGCCCCAGTACTGGGCCGTCAGCACCGTGGCC
>CATLEM010000167.1 GCA_949916155.1 uncultured Dorea sp. | reverse complement strand
ATGGATTCACGATTTTTGCAATTTTACATTTCCATTTTTTCACGAATTTTAAGTTTTATTTTTACAATATTTTCACGAATTTTAAGTTTTTTAGTTGTCTGCCGAACCCGGATATCTGATATATAATGATGTAGTAATCAAAAGGCTTTTGACCTCAGCATTTATTTATACCATAAACTGTCAGAACGTGGTATACTATTTCAAAACAGATACTGCAAATACAAAAAATTTCAAAAAGAGAGGAAGCGAGATGAAACATGTTGTAAATCAAAAAATGACACCAATGCTTCTTGCGGCAATCATGTGTATACTCCTGTGTGTAGATATTCCCGCATATGCCCAGGATACAGGCGCACAGCTGACACAGCCGCCGAAACAGGAAACCGACATCCAGGATATGCAGGAAGACAACGAAACCGATAGACAAAATCTTGTGGATGAGGAAGAACCGAACCTTCCTGAAACTGACATTCAACAAGGAACTGACGCCACTGATGTACCTTTGCCGCCAGAAGAGGAAAGTATAGAAGCGGATTCGGCAGAACAGCCTTCTCAGGAAACAAAAACCCCGCAGATGCTCTCATCCGAAGTGTCAAAACTTGCAAAACCAACCTGGTTCAATGATCCCAGTCTGGCGGCCAAACGTAGAGTCACATGGTACTGCGTTGAGTTCGGCAGTTATCCGCAGGCAGAAGTTATCCCTTCAATAGATGAGTACGAGAAAGGGAACAAAGCGATCATGACCCAAAAAGATGTGATTATTGACCGCAGTCTGTACAATACATTAAAATCATCTGCCCAATGGGATGCTGACGGAGAGCTGACTATAAACGGCGATAAATACCGCAGGATACAAAGGAGCGATGCAACTTATTCTGACTCCGGATTAAACGGGCGTTATGACTGGCGTTCCGCCCGCACTTATCACTACTTTAAGTATCAGCCTGTCAAGTGGCGCGTGTTAAGGCTGGACGGCAGTAATACAGCTTTGCTTTTGTCTGACCTGGTGTTGGACACTCAGCGTTTTCATACGGAAAATAATGTTGTATCATGGTCAGAGAGTTCCATGCGCAGTTGGCTGAATGGAATATCGAAAGGCGTTTATAAGCAAAAGTGCTTTTTTGACAGTGCATTTTCCGCCGGGGAAAAAACTGCTATTGCCGATACTGAACTTAAATATCCCGGTAATACGGCTGGCACGGACGGCGCTGAAGCGACAAAAGATAAGATATTCTTTCTGTCCGATGCGGAAGTATGCGGAGAGGAAGCATACGCATACGGCTTTACCCAAGACATGACCGTTTATGATGAGGCGCGCAGATGCCGAAGCAGCGCATATGCAAAAGCGATGGGACTTGCCAGCAACGGGACCGGAACTATCGGTACGACCCAGAACCGTGATGAAGCTTTGATCGGCAATTGCGGCTGGTGGCTGCGTTCAACAATGGACGGACGTCCCTCCGGTAAGTATTTCAGAGTTGTTGATGATGACGGATCCGCCGGCAACCAAAACGGTGCATACAACCATGACGTATACCTTTATGAACTCATAGGCATGCGCCCTGCTTTAACATTGGACCTGTCGTCATCCGCATGGGAATATACCGGCACAGTTGATTCCGGTGAGATGAACAGAGCGCTTACCATGCTCATTGGCAGCACAGGATCCGGTACAGGTACAGACACAGATACAGGTACTCCTATTATCTCATCTAAAGTAAAGATTTCATCCATCAGGATATCCGGTATCTCCAAAAAAATTGCTGCTGGTAAAAAGATAGCTTTATCCGCCAACATAACGCCGTCTGATGCATCCAACAAAAACATCACATGGAAATCCAGCAATACGAAACTTGCCACGGTAAACAGTTCCGGAGTCGTTACCCTGAACAAAAAGTCCGGAGGCAAATCTGTGACGATCACAGCAACTGCAGCAGATGGAAGCAACATATCCGGCTCTTATAAGATAACTTCCATGAAAGGTATGGTGAAAAAAGTATCCGTTTCCGGCAAAAAAACTGTAAAGGCAGGAAGTACGCTGAAGCTTAAAGCTAAAGTAAAAGCATCAAAAAAGGCAAATACAAAAGTCAAATGGACGACCAGCAATAAAAATTACGCAACTGTAAGCAGTTCTGGGAAAGTAAAGGCTCTGAAAGCAGGAAAAGGAAGGAAAGTAAAGATTACAGCGGCAGCGACAGACGGAAGCAAAAAGAAAAAAACAATCACCATCAATATAAAATAAGCACAGTTCAAGAAAGGAGCAATTCATATGACAGAAGAATTGATCAAAGAAGTTAAACATATCCAGAAATGTCTGATTGACAAGGAGATGACCGGCGACGAGTGGGAAGAAAAGATGGAGATCGTACACAAACTTGAGGATGTATCCTCTTACTTGAAAGATGCCCTCGGGCGGGGGATTGAGTTTTGATCAGGGCACTCGTATTTGATATGGACGGGCTGCTTCTGGATTCTGAACGGATCGTGCAGCGTTCCTGGAACATAGCCGGAAAAGATCTGGACATCCCGGATCTTGGAGAACATATTTATAATACTTTGGGACTGAACCGTAAAGCCCGGGACGAATATTTTATGAATACTTTCGGACCGGAGTTTGCCCTGGAGGTATTTAACCAGAAGACAAGCGATATTTATTTCAAAATCGTAGGCCAGACAGGAATCCCCCTGAAACCCGGAGCAAAAGAACTCCTGGAATACGCGAAAAAACACGGCTACAAGACTGCCGTCGCAACTTCTTCAAGTGATAAATATGCTATACAGGAACTTCAGGATGCAGGAATCTGGCAATACTTTGACGGCGGAATCTTTGGAAATATGATACAGAACACAAAGCCCGACCCAGAAATCTATCTGAAAGCATGTAAATGTATCGGCGTGAATCCCTGCGAATGTCTTGCTTTGGAAGACGCGCCGGCAGGTATACGATCCGCTCATGCTGCAGGCCTCAAAGTCATCGCTGTACCGGACCTGGTGCAGCCGGACGAGTCGGTACTGGCTCTTGTTTATCAAAAACTGGATACTCTTCACGAAGTCATCCCGCTGCTGACAGACATATAGCTGACCGGGAATAGAAACATATTATCTTCATGTTTCACGGATTAAAAGGCCATGCTTTTTCATACAAGCATGACCTTTTAGATCCAAACTCTACAACGTTATATAAGCATCCAACCCTTCCGGGACATCGGGATTACATCCTTTATTGACTGCTTTTTCATATGCGATCATCTGCATGATATATATATACGCAATCCCCATACTTTCTATCTTTTTACAGTCTCCAAGTGATACGTGAAGATCTGCCCCGTACAGATTCTCCTTTTTTGCAGAGGCCGTAACAAGCACGCCTTTTCTTTCCTTAATATCCTGAAGCAATGCTTTCTGAAGCTCTGTATCCTCTGATGCTGTCAGAACGATATTCAATGTTCTTTCATCGTTCAGCACCATCGGTCCATGACGATAATCCAGTACATTCGCATAATATCCCGGTGTTCTGGATATCTCGACAAACGCCAGAGCGCCTTCCTCCGCGATTCCGCAGACAGGACCGTCTGCAAGCACTACTGCCTTATCCCATTCTCTCCCGGCAATCTCCTTAAGAAACGGTCGGTATTCTGTCTTATATTCTTCATTGAGACCAATCACATTTTTAACATCATCAATCAGTGCATCGTTTTTTCCATAAAAGGCTGTGAGCATCAGTACCGCAAGATAAAGATTGGTAACGGATCTTGTCTGGCACACACTCTGATCATAACTCCACTCCATAACCAGATCCAGATCGCTGTACGCTGCCAGTGCATTTTCTTTCTCCATAGAGACCGACACGACCGGACATCCGTATTTTTCTTTTGCGTATTGCACCGAACGGACAATTTCCGAAGTTTTTCCAGACCTTGATAAGCATACCAGCGTACTGTCTTTCACATACTCATCATAAGCTCCCGGATTCAGCAGAAAATCTCCCCCCGCAACTGCTAATGCCGATGTATCCTCATATCCGCAGAATAACTTTTGGCCTGATTTTGCCAGCATATAGCTGGAACCGCATCCCAGTATCACGAACTTTTTACACTTTTTATCACTGAAAAACTGCTGGATCTTTGTTTTTCTTTTTTCAAAATAACTGTAAGTATGCTCCAGTGCTTCATGCTGTGTCATAATCTCTTTTTCTGTATAATACATATTAATCTCCTTTTTTAAATAGACTGCCATTCTTTTTTCAGTACCTCCGCTGCACGGGCACCGCCGAATCTTTCAGCCGCAAGTAATACCGCGCCCTGCACCGGTGAAAATACCGGCTTGTTCATTTGAATCGGATAGTCTTTTATCTTTTCCGTCAATGGTTCCAATATATATTCTCCTGCATGGAATAAACCTCCTGAATATGACATTTTTGAACCCGCTTCCCATTCCAGTTTCCGATATACTGCCAGTACGCTCTCCGCAAGCTCTCCCGCCGCCTCCTGATAAAGCAGGACCGCACCGCGGTCTCCCCGCCTTGCTGCTTCCAGTAAAAGCTTCTGCAATCCGGCTGTGTTTGTTCTGTTATTCTGATAATCCCGCTCAAAGATATCAATAATATCAAAATCATCTTTCAGTCCAAACTCTTCCCGCACAATCTCAAGCAGCGCACCTCTCTTGACTCTTCCGTCCGATTCCTTCGAAAAAAGCTCCATCGTTTTCTTCCCCAGCCAGTTACATGAACCTTCATCCGAAAAATAATCACTCCACCCGCCTGCGCGTGCTGTGTTTCCTCTTCCGTCCTTTCCAAATACAATTGCTCCTGTCCCGGCGACCAGATTAATCCCTGGCTCTAATCCCAATGAACCGCTCCACCCCACTTCGCAGTCATTTACCAAAAGGGTCTGATATCCCTGAAAATTCCCGGCTACTTCTTTCTCCAGAATCCTGTCAGCTTTCTTCGACTCCCCGTAATTGGGCAATGCAAAACAAATTCCTGCCGTCTCTCTTCTAACTTTTTCATTTCTTGTCTCCATTGCCTTCAAAACATTCTTTAAAACAGCGATACATTCCGGCATACCCACATGTTTATACGAAGTACTTCCTGCCCGACAGGAGTCTAATATGCAGCCTTGTTCATTCGATAACAGAAATTCTGTTTTTGTGCCTCCTCCGTCTACTCCGATCCAATACATGTTATCCCCTCACCTTCAAAAATGCCTTTCGTACATTAACCAGTGCTCTTACCAGGTGAAACGCACATTTCCATGGTGTTCCTTTAGCATCATTCTTAATACTTCCGTCCCGCTCAAGCCTCTCATACCACTCTCCGTATTCAGGATCTGAAAACTTTTTACAAAATTCATGCTGGCGCAAGAATCTCTCCAGATCGCCCTCTTCTCCTGACTGTGCATAACAGATCGCATAAGCTGCCAGTGCTTCTGCATTGGGCCACCATACCTTTTCATGCCACAGAGAATGAGTTTCCGCAAACCAGTCGATCGGCCGGGGCTGCTCTCCCAATGCATCCGCATAGGAGATAATCCCTCCATACTCCTTATCCTCCCCGACGCTATTGGCCCATTTTGTTAATTTCATCCCCTGCCTGGTCAGCTCAAAATCTC
>CATLEM010000166.1 GCA_949916155.1 uncultured Dorea sp. | reverse complement strand
AGGGTGCCGGAGAGGAAGAGTGAGCAGGGCTCGGTCGGGAGGCAGGCGTGGTTTTTAGCCAGGAGACAGACTTAGTCAGGAAATAAGCGAATTTTCAGCCAGGAGACAGGGCAGATGCCGTCAGGTATCTGCCTTGACGGTTATAGAGGAGAAAAGATGAATTTATTATTTATTTCTTTGGGATGCGATAAGAATCTGGTGGATTCTGAGGTCATGCTTGCTCTTGCAGAGCAGAAAGGGTATAAGATCGTAGATCTTGAGGAAGAGGCAGATGTTATCGTCATCAACACCTGCTGTTTTATCCATGACGCGAAGGAAGAGAGCGTCCAGACGATCTTAGAGATGGCGGAATATAAAAAGGGCAGGCTTAAAGCTTTGATCGTGACCGGATGTCTTGCCCAGAGATACAAGGAGGAGATCCTTGAGGAGATACCGGAGGTAGACGCGGTTCTTGGGACCGCCTCTTATCATAAGATAGCGGAGACGATTGAACGGGCCCTGACAGACGGCGGGTTCGTGGAACTTTCGGATATCAACGGGCTGCCTTATACGGATGCCGGACGCCTGGTGACAACAGGAGGGCATTACGCATTTCTCAAGATTGCGGAAGGATGCGATAAGCATTGTACCTACTGCATTATCCCGAAGCTTCGGGGGAATTACAGGAGCGTTCCCATGGAGTGTCTGGTGAAGGAGGCCGGGGAGCTGGCAAAACAGGGAGTGAAGGAATTGGTTCTGGTAGCCCAGGAGACAACGCTTTACGGGATTGACCTCTACGGGGAAAAGTCACTTCACCGGCTGCTTAAGGAGCTCTGTAAGATAAGCGGGCTGCGGTGGATACGTATCCTTTACTGTTATCCGGAGGAGATCGACGATGAACTTATCCGGGTGATGAAGGAGGAAAAGAAGATATGCCATTATCTGGATCTGCCCATCCAGCACTCAGAAGATGAGATTCTTAAGAGGATGGGAAGAAGGGCCACAAGGCAGGGGCTTTTTGATATCATCGGGAAGCTTCGGCGGGAAATCCCGGATATCGTGCTGCGGACGACGCTGATCACCGGATTTCCCGGAGAGACAAAAGAGCAGCATGAGGCGCTTATGGATTTTGTAGATGAGATGGAGTTTGAGCGCCTGGGGGTATTTACCTACTCGCCGGAAGAGGATACGCCGGCGGCGGATTTTCCGGGACAGATTCCGGAAGAGGAGAAGGAAGAACGGCGCGCTCAGATCATGGAGCTTCAGCAGGAGATCGTCTTTGAACAGGCGGAGGAGATGGCCGGAAAAGAGGTTCTTGTCATGATCGAGGGAAAAGTCGCGGACGAGGATGCGTACGTGGGCCGTACTTATATGGATGCGCCGGGTGTGGACGGGCTGATCTTTATTCATACGGACAGGGAGCTGATGTCGGGGGACTTTGCCAAGGTTACGGTGACGGGAGCAGCAGAATATGATTTGATAGGAGAGTTAAGCGATGAATTTACCAAATAAACTGACTGTACTTAGAGTGATCATGGTGCCGTTTTTTGTATTTTTTATGCTAACTGACGCAGGCGGCGCAGTGAATAAATGGATCGCACTTGTTATCTTTTGCGCGGCGAGCCTTACGGATATGCTGGACGGCAAGATCGCCCGGGCGAGGAATCTGGTAACTAACTTCGGAAAATTCATGGATCCTTTGGCGGACAAGCTTTTAGTCTGCTCGGCCATGATCTGTCTGATCACTACCGGACAGCTGGCAGCATGGATCGTCATCATCATCATCGCTAGGGAATTTATCATCAGCGGTTTCCGTCTGGTGGCGGCGGATAACGGTATTGTCATCGCGGCCAGCTACTGGGGGAAATTTAAGACTGTGGCGCAGATGGTGATGATCATCGTGCTGATCGCAGATTTCGGCGGTATATTTTCCATGATTGGAAATGTACTGATCTGGGTATCCTTAATTCTGACGGTAGTTTCTTTGATCGACTATGTGGTTAAGAATATCGAAGTTTTGACACAGGGAGGTATGTGATCATGGTTGTTGAATTAATTTCTGTGGGTACGGAGATCCTGCTGGGCAATATCGTGAATACGAATGCGGCTTATCTGTCGGAAAAATGTGCGGCGCTGGGCCTCTCCTGCTACCATCAGAGCGTAGTGGGGGACAATGAGGGGCGTCTTGAGGAGACGGTGCGCCTTGCAGTATCAAGGTCGGATATCGTGATCTTAAGCGGCGGCCTTGGACCTACGAAAGATGATCTGACAAAAGAAGTTACGGCGAAGGTATTCGGGAAAGCGCTTTATGAGGACGCGCATACGAAGGAACGGATCTCCGGATATTTTTCCAGGATGCGAAGCGGCAGTATTACGGAGAATAACTGGAAGCAGGCGATGGTGCCTGAGGGGGCGAAGGTTGTGGACAATCACAACGGTACGGCTCCTGGGATCATCATCGAGGAAAACGGAAAGACCGCGATCTTGCTTCCGGGACCGCCGAATGAGATTAAACCGATGTTCGAGAGGGATATCATGCCTTATCTAAGAAGTCTCGAACCGGAGGGAATTTATTCTAAGATGGTGAAGATCTGCTCTGTCGGGGAGAGCAAGGCGGAGACTATGGTGCTGGACCTGATGGAAGACCAGTCCAATCCGACGATCGCGCCCTATGCCAAGACAGGAGAGGTGCATTTCAGGGTGACAGCCAGGGCGGCAGATGAAAAAGAGGCGGACAGGCTCATGGAGCCGATGCTCAGCGAACTCTTCCGGAGGTTCGGAGATAAGATCTACACGACTGACGAAGATGTGACTCTTGAGGAGGCGGTCGTCAGTATACTGAAAGAAAAGAAGATCACGCTGACGACGGCGGAATCCTGTACGGCGGGACTTCTTGCAGGAAGGATAATGAATACAGCCGGCGCCTCTGAAATCTATAATGAAGGGTATATCACTTACTCAGATGAGGCGAAGGAGCGGCTCATCGGCGTAAACCATGCAACCCTTGAAAAATACGGCGCTGTCAGTGCTGAGACAGCGGCGGAGATGGCGAAGGGAGCTGCGAAGGCTGCAGGTGCAAAAGCAGCAGTCAGCGTGACGGGGATCGCCGGACCCGGCGGCGGGTCTGAAAAGAAGCCGGTGGGGCTTGTGTATGTGGGATGTTCTGTGAATGGAAATGTCCGCACAGAGGAATTCCGATTTACAGGTAACCGGGCAAAGAACAGAGAATATGCAGTTGTGCGGGCGCTTACGCTTTTGCGGGAAGAACTGCTTAAGGCATAAAGGAGTTGATGGAATATGGAGATCAGAATATTGCAAAAAACAGAGCTTCTGCCGGCGCTGCATCTGGTGTGGGACGTATTTGTGCAGGATGTGGCACCGTCTTACACACCGGAAGGCGTGGCAGAGTTTCAAAAATTCATAAAATATGATAATATGCGCAGCATGTATGACCGTGGGGAGATTATCTTTTTCGGTGCCTTTGAGGGCACCGTACTTCAGGGCGTCATGGCTGTCAAGTCGATAGGACATATCTGCCTGTTCTATGTAAAAAAAGACTGTCAGGGCAAAGGAGCCGGCCGGGCGCTCTTTGATGCGGTTTACCGTTTTTGTGCGGTAAGCCTTAAGACTGTTAGGATAACGGTCAATGCCGCTCCGGATGCCGCGGCGAAATATCAGCATATGGGTATGCACCAGACGGATGCGGAACAGAATGTGAACGGGATGCGTTTTGTCCCTATGGAGATGTATGTAAAACCGTCGGATATGCAGCCGGCGCAGCCGAAGAAAAGACGCAAGGGCTGGATTGCCGGCGGGATCATCGCCGGTGTTATCGGTCTCATACTCATTGCGGCCGGCGGAACGATGATGATAAAGAACCTGTATAAGCTGAGCCGGCAGATAACAGACAATACGGAAGACAAAAGTGAACAGTGGGATGACGACGACCCGATGAATCCGGACAGCCCTCTCTGGGATGAGAGAAAGAATTACGGCAGTGATGATCCCGGCCAGGAGGGAAATCAGCAGTCTCTTTCAGGAGTGGCAGCTATCCCGGAGTATATCGCGGATGATCTGCCTTATGAGATCAAGGAGGATACTTATACATTTACCGACGACGAAAAGCAGTCTACCCTTATCAGTTTTAATGTGCAGTATCCGGTGATTCAGGGTGCCGACCCGGGCGTCCAGGACAAGATCAACGAGGAGATCAAAGCCTGCGCCATGTCCACAGTGGATGAGATCTACAACCATCCCGGGCAGGAGTTTAAGGAAAAGATACTGGGGACGCAGAATCCTGTCCTTGCCAGTGTTGTTACATACAAGGTATGCTATGCGAACGGGCAGTTTATCAGTATCGTGTTCGAGGATATGGGTGCGAAAGGAAGCAGAGAGGAGGCCTATCAGCATCTTCGTACGCTGAATATCGGCATTAAAGACGGACGGATCTATGAGGTAAAGGATATCGTGAAGCTTGACGGGGAATTTGCGGAGGAATGGCTCGGGATCATGCGTGAAGAATCCGGGGAGGCGAATTTCCTTGCGGAACTTGATGAGGATGATATGATAAAGACTCTGGGCGGAAAGAGTATCGACGGCAATTATGTGGCAAATTTCTTTGTGGATAGGGAAGGGATCGAGATTGGCTACGACCTGAATTACATGAGCGGAGATCCGTCAGATCTGGGCTATGTGTGGGTGACAGCACCGTTTACCTTTGAGGAGATAAAGCCCTACCAGAAGGATAAAGAGTTCTGGCATTTTTTCGGCTAGATATGCTGCCGGGGTCAAAAGGTGTTCAGCTCTCCTGACGCCTTCGGGAATATTATGGCAAATGGCTGAAAAACGGTTGAAAAATATAGCAAAGTAACAATTGACGAATGATTAAATATATGCGAAAATATCTTCATATGGTGTTAAAGATGTAACAAACTTTACACGCAGAAAAAAATCAACATAGTTGAAAGGAGTTTTAAAATGATTTATTCACATGAAGTAGAAATGATGTGTCCGGTAGCTCAGGGCGCAAATCACGGACCAGCTCCGATTCCGGAAGAAGCAAAATGGGTGAAAGCAAAAGAAGTAAAAGATATTTCCGGTCTGACACACGGTATCGGATGGTGCGCTCCTCAGCAGGGAACATGTAAATTGACACTGAACGTTAAAGAAGGAATTATTCAGGAAGCTCTTGTTGAGACAATCGGATGTTCAGGAATGACACACTCAGCAGCTATGGCATCTGAGATCCTTCCTGGAAAGACGATTTTGGAAGCACTTAATACAGACCTTGTATGTGATGCGATCAATACAGCGATGAGAGAGCTGTTCTTACAGATCGTATACGGAAGAACCCAGAGCGCATTCTCAGAGGATGGACTTCCGATCGGTGCAGGTCTTGAAGATCTTGGTAAGGGACTCCGTTCACAGGTTGGTACGATGTATGGAACATTGGCAAAAGGTCCTCGTTACCTTGAGATGGCAGAAGGTTATGTAACAGGTATCGCACTGGACGATAAAGATGAGATCATCGGTTACCAGTTCGTAAGCCTTGGAAAATTCACTGACTTTATCAAAGCCGGCGACACCCCGAACGATGCATGGGAGAAAGCAAAAGGACAGTACGGACGCGTAGCAGACGC
>CATLEM010000165.1 GCA_949916155.1 uncultured Dorea sp. | reverse complement strand
GGATATGCTTTCAAAAGAAAACTATAAGACAGAGACGATGGCGAACAATAACTCGGTAAAGACCGGAGAGCCGCTTTATAAGCTTATCACCAGCGATACATGGACACTTGTCATCTCCATGAGCGATGATGCGGCCGGAGAGCTTAGAGATGCAAAACGGGTAAAGGTAAAGTTTGCCAAAGACAATCAGACAGAACGGGCGGATTTTCAGCTCCGCCGTACTTCCGGTGCGAACCTGGGGCTTCTTACCTTCCATTCATCCATGATCCGCTATATGAAGGAGCGTTATCTGGATATTGAGCTGATCTTAGAGGATGAATCAGGACTTAAGATACCAAAATCTGCGGTGATAGATAAAAAATTCTACACCGTTCCCAAAGATTATCTTACCCAGGGAGGCAATAGCAGGGATACAGGTATCCTTTTGGACACCGGAAAAGATACTGCGGAGTTTAAGAAGGTTGATGTATATTACTGGAATAAGGAAGATGATACCGTATATTTAGATCCGCTGGTCTTTGAAGAGAATGCTGTACTGGTGCGCCCGGAATCGTCGGAAACCTATCCTTTAAAAGCGACAAGAGCGCTGAAAGGGGTTTACAATATCAACAAAGGCTACGCTGTTTTTAAACAAATTGAAATTCTCTGCGAAAGCGATGAGTATTATATTGTCAAAGCAGGAAATGATTATAGTCTTACGAACTATGACCATATTGCTCTTGACGGTGAGACCGTGACAGAAAACAGTGTTGTATTTTAAGGAGTGATAGCATGTTAAAGGAAAACCTGCAGAAAGTTGAAGAAAAGATTGCCGCATCCTGCGCCTGTTCAGGCCGCAGGAGAGAGGATGTCACCCTGATCGCGGTCAGTAAGACAAAACCGGTGGAAACTCTTAAGGAAGCCTATGACCTAGGTGTACGTGTCTTCGGCGAGAATAAAGTTCAGGAGCTGGCAGATAAATACGAAGCGCTTCCCAAAGACATTCACTGGCATATGATCGGACATCTGCAGCGCAATAAAGTAAAGTATATTATTGATAAAGTCGACCTGATCCATTCTGTCGATTCCGTAAGACTGGCTGAAACTATCGATAAAGAGGCGAAAAAACATAATCTGACTGCCAATATTCTGATTGAAGTCAATGTCGCAAAAGAGGATACAAAATTCGGTGTGCTTCCGGAAGAATTGGACGGCCTGATCGATGAAATCTCTCATTTTTCCAATATACGCGTGCTCGGCCTTATGACCATAGCGCCTTTTGTAGAAAATGCTGAAGAAAATCGTGTCATTTTTGAGCGTTTACGCAAATTGTCTGTTGACATTGCCAGCAAAAACATTGATAATGTTAATGTGAGTTTACTTTCTATGGGTATGACCAATGATTATGGTGTTGCCATAGAGGAGGGGGCGACTATGATTCGTGTCGGAACCGGAATCTTCGGTGAACGTGATTATTCGCATGTAGAAACATAAGATAGGAGAGTTTTGAGATATGGGAGTGCTAGACAAGTTCTTAGACATCATGAAATTAAGTGATGATGAAGATGATTACGATGATTTCTATGATGATGAATATGATGACGAATATGAAGAGAAACCAAAAAAAAGTTTCTTTAGCAGAAATAAATCTTACGACGAGGACGAGGATGAGACCTATGATGTTGCTCCGCGTTCAAAAGGAAGTTCCCGCGCCAGCAGCAAGGTGACACCGATGCGTCAGCCGGCAAGAAGAAGCAGCGCCAATATGGAAGTCTGCGTTGTAAAGCCGACTTCTGTTGAAGATTCACGGGAGATTACGGAGACGCTCCTGAGCGGACGCACCGTTATCCTTAACCTTGAGGGGCTGGATCTTGAGATCGCGCAGAGGATCATTGATTTTACTTCGGGAGCAACCTATGCTATCGACGGCAATCTGCAGAAGATCTCCAATTATATCTTCTTAGTGACGCCGACAAACGTGGATATATCCGGAGATCTGCAGGATCTTTTGAATACCTCTTTTGATGCTTCTTCCATGCGTTCAAGATTTTAGAGGTCCCGGGCTGTCATGAATAAAGAAGAACTTATGCTCAGAAAGCGTTTGGCCGATCTTTCCGGCCGGGCATTTCACAGAGATATTATCACTTTTTCAGATTTCCTGAATCTGAATGAACTGCACATACTTCATACAACACCGAAAGAGATGCTCCGGACAAGGTACATAGCTTTCGGCGGTTATGATCTATCCGAGCGTCAGATGATTGCCTTTCTACCTGATGCTCTTTATTATGCATTTTCAGAGGAGGATTGCCGTGAAAAGAGGTTCGGAGGGCCTTCAGACATCGGATTTCCCATACGGGCAGTAGCAGTCAGGCCTTTAAATCCTAAATTTTCCGAGGAGCTGTCCCACCGGGACTATCTTGGGGCTGTGATGAACCTTGGGATAGAACGCTCCAAGTTCGGGGATATCATTGTCACGGATAAGGAGGCAGTCATTTTTACCTGTGAGGAAATCGCAGATTATGTCGTCAGCAATCTGACCCGCATCAGGCATACCGCAGTACAGTGCTCAAAAAGAGAGCTTGAGGCTGTCGCCTATACGCCTTCTTTTACTGAACTTAAGGGCACGGTGCCTTCGGTAAGGCTCGATACGGTGATGGCTGTGGCATTTCCGGCGTCAAGGAGCAAGCTTACTGCGTATATTACAGCAGGGAAAGTATTTGTCAACGGAAAACTGATCACAAGTAACGGATACCGGCTGGATGAGGGAGATCTGATTTCGGTCAGAAGGCTTGGACGGATCTCCTATGGAGGCATATTGTCAGAGACGCGGAAAGGACGCTATTATATTACTGTCAAAAAATATGAATAGATTATAGAGGAATTTATCAATATGAACCCTACAGGTACACAACCACGAATCAGACATTATCTATCTGCCGTAATGCTGGCTGTACTCGGCGTAATGCTTGACCAGTTCACGAAACGCCTAGCAGTCATACATCTCAAAGGACAGAAGCCTTATGTGATCTTCAAAGACATATTTGAGCTGCAATATCTGGAAAACAGGGGAGCCGCTTTCGGGCTTTTGCAGAACCGGCAGACATTTTTCCTGATCAGTGTTGCCGTGATCAGTATTGCAGTCATATGGTTCTATAGAAAGGTACCGATGACCCGGAGATTTTTACCGCTCCGTCTCTGCGCTGTTCTTATTATGGCCGGAGCTGCGGGAAATTGCATAGACCGTCTGAGCCAGAGGTTTGTTGTTGATTTTCTTTACTTCAAGCTGATTGACTTCCCTGTTTTTAATGTGGCGGACATCTATGTGACCACGGCAACTTTTCTTTTGGTATTTCTCGTGCTGTTTTACTATAAAGAAGAGGAACTGGAATCAATATGGCGGATTTGAATGAATTTATCACAGTAGAAGATGCGGCGGGAGAGAGGATCGACAGATTTCTCGCTGATGAGCTGTCTGACCGTTCGCGTTCATTTCTACAGAAACTGATCAAAGAACAAGACGTAAAGGTCAATGACAAGCCTGTAAAGACAAGTTACAGGCTTGTTCTTGGTGATCTGGTCTCCATACATTTTCCCGAACCTGAAAAGCCGGATATCGCCGCTGAGGACATCCCTCTTGATATCCTGTATGAAGATGGAGACATTATAGTGGTAAATAAACCAAAGCAGATGGTAGTGCATCCGGCGCCTGGCCATTACTCCGGCACACTGGTCAATGCTCTTTTATACCACTGCCGGGATAATCTGTCCGGAATCAACGGAGAGCTGCGGCCGGGAATCGTCCACCGGATCGACATGGATACGACCGGTTCGCTTGTGGTATGTAAAAATGACACAGCGCACCAGTCTCTCTCTGCCCAGCTAAAGGAACATTCCATCCACCGTGTCTACGAGGCGGTGGTTCACGGACGGTTTAAAGAGGATAAGGGACGTATCGACAGCCCTGTCGGACGTCATCCCACAGAACGCAAAAAAATGAGCACACAAACTAAAAACGGGAGAGCAGCAGTGACGCATTACGAGGTACTTGAGCGTTTTGACGAGTTTACCTAGATCCGTTGCAGGCTTGAGACCGGGCGGACTCATCAGCTCCGTGTTCATCTGGCAAGTATCGGCCAGCCGCTGCTGGGAGACAGTGTCTACGGGCCGAAGAAATGTCCGTTTCCGAAGCTTCAGGGTCAGACACTGCATGCGAGGACACTGGGCTTTATCCATCCGGGAACAGGAGAGTATGCGGAATTTCATGCGCCGCTCCCGGAATATTTTACCGATATCCTGGGAAGTCTCAGAAAATTGAATGTATAATACAGATCGGAATATCCCCCGATACTTAAAAATGTTCAAAAAATATGTACTTTTTTTGCGAATTATTATATAATATTAAATTATATTGCAGATGATTGATATATCATCTACTAAAAGGAGCGTGATACGTTTATGACAGAAGCGAAGACAAAGACAATTATCACTATCGGACGGCAATTTGGAAGCGCCGGACGGGAGATCGGAAGAAAGGTTGCAAAAGACCTCGGTATCAAGCTGTACGACAGAGAGATGCTTGACCGTGCTGCTAAGGAAAGCGGGATCTGTCAGGAATTGTTTGAGACCCATGATGAAAAACCGACCAACAGCTTCCTCTATTCGCTTGTTATGGATACTTATTCCTTAGGATATACGGCAGGCAGCTATTCTGATATGCCGATCAACCATAAAGTATTTTTAGCGCAGTTTGACGCGATCAAAAAGATTGCAGACGAGGGTCCCTGCATCCTTGTAGGCAGGTGTGCGGATTATGCATTGGAGGAATATGACAATGTGCTGCGTCTGTTCGTACATGCGGATATGGACGCGCGGATACGCCGTATTGCACGAATCTATGACCTTACAGATGCGAAGGCGAAGGATATGATCATTAAGACAGACAAGAAGCGTGCAAGCTATTACAATTACTACAGCAACAAAAAGTGGGGGGCATCCGAGAGCTACGATGTAAGTGTCTGCAGCTCCATGCTCGGAATCGATGGAACTGCAGAATTTATCGAACGTCTGGTATACCAAAAAGAGAATGTAAGCAACAGAAAATTATAGACGGTGACAGCAGGATGGCCGGACTTATCTTATATGAGGGGTGCGTTCGGGCCATCCTTTTATATTGCCGTTGAGGATAGCGGTGAACATACGCTGCTTAACACCGTGATGCTCCCTGTTCAGCTGCCCTAGAAGTTCCTTTGCGTACTGACGTTTCGTGTAGCCGTCGATCGGGCATCTGCTTTTTACTACCGGCAGACTGTACTTGTTCCTGAAACCGATCACCTCTGATTCTTCTACAAACATCATCGGACGGATAACCGTCAGATCCATGCGGTCAAGATAAGTTCTGGGCGAAAAAGAATAGAACCGTCCTTCAAAGAGCATACTGAGAAGCATGGTTTCGACAATATCATCTTTATGGTGCGCATAGGCAACTTTATTGCAGCCCATCTCTTTTACCGCCTGGTTCAGAGCGCCTTTGCGCATCTTTGCACACAGAGAGCAGGGGCTTTTTTCTTTGCGTTCTTCAAACAGCAGATGTGCAATATCCGTCTTAACAATATGATACGGAACGCCCAGTTCCCTGCACAATGCAGTGACAGGTGAAAAATCACATTTTTCATATCCAAGATCCA
>CATLEM010000164.1 GCA_949916155.1 uncultured Dorea sp. | reverse complement strand
ATTGGTTGCCGCCGCAATTCCAATCACATAGAAAGGAGTCTCTGCCGAATGCGTCATCGCCCTTCGGATCAGATCCTCCGAAGCTTCAGAAACCGCCGGAGCGATCCTGTTCCTCCATGCAGACTTTCTTTTCTGGTTCCGCCAGAGTCTGAGCGCGATAGAGAGAAAATAGCTTCTCAGGTTACCTTCTGTTTTTAATCCTCCTGCTTTTTCCGTTGCCTTTAAAAATGTATCCTGGTACAGCTCATCTGCAAGAATCCTGCTTCCCGTCAGATGCAGGCAGAATGAATATATTTCTTTACCGTACAGAGCAATCGCCTGCTCCAGTTCCTGAATCGTCATACGCTTAATTTCTTTCCTTTTTATCGTGTACACGTTTTGATGCCGGAAATATTTCCTTCTCATTTATACATTGTCATAACTTTCCTGCTGGTTCGGATTTTTCAAAAACATTTTCAAAGAAAAGCGGGCGCTGCATTTTCAGCCTCTGAAAGCCAAAAACACAGCGCCCTTTGCATACCGCGCCTTTTTATGCGTTCATCTTTTCCGATACTTCCTGTCCTCTCGGACTCATCGCTACGCCGCCGAGAGCTGTCTCCCGGAGTGTTGCATCCATCTTATCTCCCACTTCCTTCATCGCATCGATCACCTGATCCACCGGAATCTGGCTGATAATGCCCGCTAACGCCATGTCCGCCGCTGACAATGCGTTCACCGCACCTACCACATTCCTCTTTACACAGGGAACTTCTACCAGCCCGGCAACCGGATCGCACACCAGTCCCATCAGGTTCTTAAGAGCCATCGCACAGGCATTACCCTGCTGATATGCATCGCCGCCCTTAACATAGCAGATCGCTGCTGCTGCCATACCGGAACCCGAGCCAATCTCCGCCTGACATCCGCCTGACGCCCCCGCAAGATATGCACGGTTAGCGATAATCTGTCCGACTCCTGCCGCCACATACATCGCTTCTATCATCTTCTCTTCCGACACTTCATATTCCCGGTAATAAGTAACAAGCACCGCAGGAAGCACACCGCAGGCTCCTGCCGTCGGTGCCGCAACAATACGCTTCATACAGGCATTGTTACACCCCATCTTTAATGCGTTGGAGATAACCTTCGCGAGGAAATCACCGCAGAGCGGCTCAAAAGATTTACGGTACACATCCATCTTCTCGCCCTCCGTGCCTACAAGTCCGCTCCTGGACATCAGGTCAGGCTCATAGGCATCAAGGCCGTCCAGCATTGCCTGCCACATGTATTTCATCTGATTCCACGAATCCTCTTCGCTGACACCCCTCTCGTGAGCATCTTCTAACTGTATGGCTTTCCAAAATTCGATGCTGTCTCTTTCACATCTTTCAAAAGCCTCTTCCATTGACTGATATGACATACTCTTTATCCTCCATGAATTTAGTTCGCACTCAGGAATTTCACCCGGATGATACCCGGTTTTCCTACAAGGTTGTCAATTACATCCTGCGGAATGATCTCGTCTATCTCGACTACCATAACCGCAATTCCGCCTTTCTTATCACGGAAAAGCTGCATCGTCGCAATGTTGATCCCGGCATCGCTCAGTGCCACAGACACATCTTTAACGCGCCCTGGCTCGTCCACATTACGGATGATGAGAGTATTGCTCTCACCGCTGAAATTCACATCGATTCCATCCAGTTTGCAGACCCTGATCCTGCCGCCGCCGATAGAATACGCCTGAACCCACATCGACGGAATCCCCTCCGCCTCCATATAGATGCGTGCGGTATTGGGATGCGCTTCCTTAAAATCCTTATTCTCAATAAGAAATTCCATACCTTCGTCCTTTGCGACATTAAAACTGTCCGGAATACGCATATCGTCCGGCTTCATCCCCAACAATCCGCCGATCAGCGCTTTATCTGTTCCATGTCCCTTTCCTGTAGCCGCAAATGAACCGTGAAGATAAACCGTTGCCTTTTCAGGCTGTCTTCCAAAAAGCTGTCTGGCGATCAGGCCAATCCGGGCTGCTCCAGCCGTATGAGAACTGGACGGCCCTACCATAACAGGCCCTAAAATGTCAAATATGTTTCCCATCTTTTTACCCTCTCTTCATCGTTATTTTGACATATTACTGCTGTCCATATTGTATCATATAACAGAGTTTTTTTCCACCTGCCCAGTATCTTTATTAAAAAATCTTCCACCTGTACGGTTGCCGCTCTTATGAATACCCTTCAATGATCTGCTGTAGATATTCCCGGTATGCTTTCCTTACCTGTCCGGGCGCTGCGATCCGGATCTTGCCGCCCATGCCCGTCACCCATCCGAAAAACTGCGGGCTGACCGCTGCAAGTACCTTCACCCTGAATCCTCTGCCCTGCTCCGGTATGATGGTCACATCCTTGCCGAACCGGTCTAAGATAACACCCACGATCTCATTGTCACATTCCAGCGTCACTTCTTCATCATATCCCCCGAACATAGAAAATGTCTTTTTCGCAAACTTTCCGAGATCAAAATCCCGGAACTGACATTCGCCGAGCCTCTCTTTGTCCGTCACGCAGATCTGCTGCATCTTATCCACCCGGTAATGCCTGATACTGTCTGCCTCCTTGTCATAGGCGATCAGATAATAATTCGCATCATCCCAGGTAAGCGACCACGGACTGACGGTATAGAACGCGCCGCCTCTTTTCGGCCTCAGCTTCTTCTCCACCGTCCATTCCGCATACTTGTACTGAATCTGCCTGTTATTAAGAATAGCCGTATGGATATGGTCTATGTTGTAATAAATCGTCTCATTGCCCGTCTTCGGACGGTTATAGATAAACACATTACGCTGAAGCTGTCTAGCATCATGCTCACTGGCCAGTCCTTCAAGCTTCTTTATCAGTTCCTCCGACTTCTTTCTGCTGATGAACTTGGATGCCTGCACCGCATCTACAAGAAGTTTAAGCTCTGGCAGTTCGAACTCCCTGGCGCCAATATAATACCCGCCGTTCGTGCCTCTTGCCTGTACGATATCCAGCCCGAACTGCGCCAGCGTCTCAATATCACTGTAAATCGTCTTGCGGTCGGCTGACATCTGATACTCTTCAAGCGCTTTCCCTATATCCGCCGCCGACATCGTATGTCTTTCATCTGTCTTTTCCAACAGGATCCTCATAATATATAATGTGCGCAATTTCACTGAAGATACTGACATAACACTTCTCTCCTTTGGAACTGTTATATAATATGATATAAGTGTCCCAAAGTCATGCTTTTTCATGCAAGCATGAAACGTATGACCTTTTGTCGCTTGTATCATATCATACCATGTCTTTGATCTCATGGCAAATTGCCCTGACCTGAAAATCAGCTAAAAATCATATTCTGCCGGATTAAGACCTGCTGTTTCAAAAAAGCCCCCCTTATCTGTCTGTTAATCTTCCATATATTCCTGATAATCCGTCTCATCTGCAAACAGGCGGTATTCTCCGTCTACATACCCCATATAACCTTCATTTACAAAATATCCTTTCACTTTCCTGACCTCCTTATCGCTTATTGCAAATTTCGCTTCTAAACTGTTTATTTCCTTTGTTTTCAACGTTTTTTACAGTATAGCAAACCGGATGTCCAAAAGTTTCCCCATCCAAACCTCAATAGAAAAAAATTGAAAAACCAGGACGGTTGTGGTAAGATTTTTACATGTTTTGATAAGGGAGTGTAATTAAACAATGAACAAAAAAGAAGTGCTGGAAATCCGCAAACAGTTCACACCAGACCGGTGTGCCATTACCCGTATCTGCGGATGCTATGTCAACCATGAAAAAGAAAAGAAAGCTGAACTGAAAAAAGCTTTCCTGTCTCTTCCAGAAGAGGAAGCTTTCAAATATTTTGATATTTTCCGCCATACTCTCTCCGGAACGGTGGGGAAGAGTCTTCTGAATATGGACTTTCCTCTCGATCAGGAGATGCCGGGCGGAACACAGGAATTCCTTCTGAAGCTCCTTGTCAGCAGACTTACAGATGATCTGATCCTCGAAGACTTCTATGACAAGGTGATTGAAAATTATGAATATGCAGAGAATTACTATATCATCCTGATCCACGCCGCTTATGATGTCCCTGGAAAGGCATCTGACGGCGCAGAGATGTTCGACGCATCTGATACTGTCTATGAACATCTGCTGTGCAGTATCTGCCCGGTCAACCTCACCAAAGCCGGACTTACATATAATGCGGAGACGAACAATATCGAAGACCGCATCCGCGACTGGCTTGTAGAGGCTCCGCTGACTGGTTTTCTCTTTCCTTCATTCAATGACCGGGCAAGCGATCTTCACAGCATCTTATACTACACAAAAAAGCCGGAAGAGATCCAGCCCGGCTTTATCGACACCGTGCTTGGCAGCCGGATACCGCTGACTGCCGGCGACCAGAAGACCTCTTTTCAGGCAATCGTCTCTGACACACTTGGAGATGACTGCAATTATGAGACTGTCCGCAATATTCATGACAATATCTGCGAGATACTGGAAGAAGCCAAAGAATCACCCGACCCCGTATCGCTCTCTAAGCCCGATGTCAAACGGCTGCTGCAAAGAAGCGGAGTCTCCGAAGAAAGACTGGAGTCTTTCGACTCCCAGTTCGAAGAGATTGCCGGCGAACAGGAATCGTTTCTCGCTGCTAATATTGCAAACACGAAGACTTTTCAATTAGAAACACCGGATGTCATCGTCAAAGTCAATCCGGAACGTTCAGACTTAGTCGAGATCAGAGAAATCGACGGGCGTAAATGCCTAGTCGTCCCAATAGATGAACATCTTGAAGTCAATGGGATAGAAGTTCATTGATACATCTACCCGCCAAATATCTGACAGGCGGTATACCCCTCTTTTCGGGGAGTATACCGCCTGGTTTAATACGGCTCATTCTAATATTTAGTATTCGGTAATTTCAATATACCTCTTCTGCACGAATTCTCCGTCTGTTATTTTGATTACTTTTGCATAACCTTCACGATCACTGTCAGTTATCTCGTAAGTAACACTTTCTTCTGTAAATCCAAGCTCCAGTTTCCCAAGTATCGCTTCATCTGTAACGCCTGCATTCCGTTCAAGAACAAGCACCGCATACGAATACAGCCAACTGTCATTTTCATCATACTCTTCACGCGTACTTGACCACCAGTCTCCTAGAACATTCTCTGAACCGGTCTTCACTGTATCGATCGAGAATTTCTCGGAAATCTGACTATACTTGCTGTATATATCCTGCAGCTCCATCTTTATCGTATCGTAAGCTGCTTCATCCTTAAGTTCTTCCGCTTCAGCTATAATCTCAGACAGCCTCTGCTTATCGACACGGATAGATTCATTTTCTTCAAACAGGGAAATCTCCTCCCGGCATTCCCGCACACGTCTTAACAGATCAACTGACGCCTGATCTGACAATACACGTACATAGACATCATACTCCAGACCGTTCTCTGCCACGACATTAACCACATATGCATATTCCGGATCTGTAGATTCATTAATTGTCAGTTCGGCATTATTTTCCTGCTCTTCTTCTGAATATATACTTACATTAAAGTTCTTCAGCTCACTGCCTGTTAAAACAGAACATATCAGTTCAGAGCGTACAGATATAACCGTCTCTCCATCATCGTCATAAATTTCGTTGACATCTGATTCATAG
>CATLEM010000163.1 GCA_949916155.1 uncultured Dorea sp. | reverse complement strand
TCATCCAAAAAAGAGGCCTGCGGAAAGATCAGCCTGGCGTCTCCCACTTTGGATATTACTGTACATCTTGCGCTTTTCTCATCCTCATTATAACATTCTTTTTCGGATTCTTTCCACAGAACGATATCCATTTGTTTAACCGCTGTCTCTATATATTCTATACTCTCCTGTCTTGTCACACCCGGACTTTCCACTTCCATCTCCATCGTTTCAGACATTGGCTGAAGAGAAAAATACAGGTATGAAATGACAAGCGCCAGAAAAAGACCTGCTCCTGCCGTTATATAATTTGCCTTTCCTGCCATTATTCCCGCCTTACCCGGCTGCCCTCTTCCATCTCCCGGCTGGCAGCCGTAATAATATCCATATTATCTGTGATAGAGCCTGCTGATACTGCCGCATATTCATTGTTTTTGTCCTCAATCTCCACATAGACCTTCCGTGCAGCCAGGTCTTCTCCTAACACAGTCGCTTTTGTGTCAACAGCATAGACAAAATATCCCTTATCATCTTGATTAAGCGCACTTAGCGGCACACAGTAATCATAATAATCTGAATAATTTTCAAAAGAAACTTCAATGAGAGATGAAAGACTGAATGTCTCCGGAGGAAGATATATGGTAATCTCAAGGAGCTGCTGAGAGCCATCCTCCGCCCCGCTCTCTGCCGCGATATTCTCGAACGTTTCCCCGGCTTTGCTCTCTACCTTTTTTACCGTGTGTACTCTGCCAGTATAATCTGTATATTCTGCATCTGCGCCCCGCCCTTTTATTATTGCTTCTGTTCCTGCGGCGATATATTTCCCGTTTTCAATCTTGTCATAAATCACGATTTTGTAATCTTCTTTTGTATCCGCGATAATAAAAGAAGCAGTAGCCGGAGACAACTCGCCGACGGTAACCATCACTTTATCCACTATACCCTCCTGCGGCGATAAAATATAATTTTTATTTTTCTTAAGCAGTTTTATCTGCCTGATCTTATCGGCAATAAGTCCTTTTTGCGCATCAATTTGTGCGGGCGTTGTGTTTTCAGGCAGAGCTACCGATGCTTCATCAAGCGCGCTCTGCGCAGAATGAAGCTGATCCTCCCGCTTATCGAGTGCATCATAATAAGCTCTCTCCATTTCTTTCTTTTGCCTGGCCAGTTCTTTCAATTCATCGTTCTTATTTTCATCGTCTTCTTTTCCTGCGAAATCGGTATCTGATCCTGTATTGCCGCCTTCATCCCCGTTTCCGCCGGCAGTTTCTTTATCCGTATCATCCCCGCTTCCGCTGACAGTTTCTTTATCCGTATCATTCCCGCTTTCGCCGGCAGTTTTATTATCATCATCTTTACGTCCGCTGATATTGCCGTTTTCGCGGTTATCATCGCTTTTTCCTTCTTCTGTTTTCAGACTTTTCTCTTTTGCTTCTTTTACCGCTTTTTTATACTCTTTTTGTGCCTCTTTCATATCTTCTCTTGCCTGCCGCACTTCTCTGGCTGTCGTTCCCTGGGCAAGTTTCAAGTCCTTTTTACTGTTCCTCACTCCGACGGTATACCTGCTCCGGTTTATCTTTTCTTCGCTGACCGCTGCGCTTTTCTGCAATTCCAACTGAGCATATTCTGCCTCCAGTTCCTTTAACTGCCTGTCCGTTTTTTCTTTATTTAGCTTCAAAAGCTTTTGCCCTTTTTTAATAAATTCTCCTTCCATCACGGAGATTTCATCAATAAAAAGCCCTTCGTCAAGAAATATCGGTATAGTATAACCAGGCGTTACCTCTCCCTCACTCTCTACATGGTGTGCGATTTTCATGCGCTGCGGTTTTTCCGTACTCACAACAGGAACTGCAAGACTCGCTCCGATTCTGGAGATCACCGTCAACATCAGCATAACACCTGCAAATGTCAAAAGTATCTTCACCAATTTTTTTTGCATAATCTACTCCTTTGATATGATCGACAGACCTTCTTCAAAATAGTTCTGGAGAAGCATAAATATTACCAGTATAAATATTGCCAGCAAAAATGCCATTGCAAACACAACTCCCAGTCCATAGTTATTCTGCGGAGAAAAAAGCGCCAACGGCCAGTAACGTTTATCCTTGATAAATAAAAGAGGCTGTTCGATCATGTTCCAGTATTCTAAAAGCGCAAGAATCACGCACGTCACAATTGCCGGAACAGCCACCGGAACTGCAACTTTGTAAAATATCTGGAATTCACCCGCACCGTCGATCTGTGCACTTTCCTGAAGAACTTTTGGCTGGCTGGAAAACGAATAATACAGAATAAGGACCGGCAAGGCGGAAAAGATCTCCGGCAATATGATCCCCACCGGGGAATCCAAAAGATTCAGGTCACGCAGAACCAGATATTCCGGAAGCATTCTTACCTGAAAGGGCATAAGCAGTACTACAATATAAACCAAAAGAATTCCTTTTCTTATTACCGGCCGGACGGCTGTCAGCGCCCATGCCGCCGGAAGTGCGACAATAAGCTGTCCGGCGATGATACAGCCCGCATAAAGTAATGAATTCCAAAACAATACGTAAAATTCCGGAATATCCAATAATAATTCAATATACGAAGCCAACGTCGGATATTTGGGAAATACCGTCCAGCCCGCCCACTGCTCTCCGCCGCCGAACACACCCTGCAGATAATGTGTGATCTCCGAATTTCCCATGATCGATCCGGTAAACAAAAACACAAGCGGATAAAACAGTGCGATAATCAATAACACCTTAACCGGCTTCCATACATTTTTCATCTGTTTAACGCTCCTTATTGTTTCGTGAAAGAATTTTCTCCGGAATCATCCTGCCATATATTAATAGATAGACAATAAGCAGGCACAATAAAATTGCTCCTGCGCTCAAAACTGCTCCTGCCGCCATCTTATCCATCGCAAAATCAGCAAACCAGTTGTTGAATATGTGCTGCAGCATATAAATCTTTTTATTAGGATAATTCCCCGTTATCAGATAAATTTCCCGAAACACTTTAAACGAATTAATAAATAAAAACACAAAACAGATAAAACCAACCTGTTTTAAATTGGGCAATAAGATATTTCTTACATACTGCCACCTTCCCGCTCCGTCAAGGTATGCGGCGTCCCGTAACTCAAGCGGCACATTTGCAATGCCGGAAAGCCAGATCAGCATATATATACCGATATATTTCCATGCATAGATAAACAGCAGAACCCAGAATGATGTATCTCCCCCAAGCCAGTCAAACCTGTGTTTCAAAAACAGGTTCGCGAACCCGTTATGGTCGAACAGCACTGTACAAAAAATGGAAACTGCCGTGGCAGGCAGCACAAAGGGAAGAATGATCCCTTCCTTCATCCAGAGATTCAGAAACGTCTTTTCACTCAAAAGAACTGCTGCACACAAAGATACTGCGAGCATGACCGGAATACTAAAAGCCATGAATCTGACCGTATTACCGGCAGCCAGCCGGAAAGACTGGCTGCTCAATACTTCCATGTAATTGTGTAATCCGCAGAAACTCCCGTTCTGAGAGAGATAGAAAGAAGAGATTAACAATCTGACAAAAGGAACTGCCCAAAATATCATAACTCCCGCAGCACTTGGAAAAAGCAGCAGAAACCGGAATAATTTTTTATTCATTGAGATACAGCTCCACTCCCTGAGCACATTGGTCCAGTGCTTTATCCAATGTCAGATCTCCATTGATGTAGTCCATCGCTGTAGTCAGCACAAGCTCCTGAATAACTGTATCCTGATAAACGGCTGTCTGATAATCGGCAATTTTTTTCTTCCACTGCTGATAATCGCTGTTTTTTATTTTTTTTGCTTTTAGAGTAATATTTTTCCCGTTACGGTTTTCAATGACATATTCCTGATCTTTTGTATCCTCAGATTCAAAAATCCGATCAAATACCGCCTGATTAACCGGAAAACCTTCGCCAATTTCCGCTATTCTTTTCTGCCCTTCCTCAGAAACGGCATAATCAACGAACAATCCTGCCTCCTTAGCGTTTTTGGCGCTGGCGGAGATTCCAAGAGTTGTTTCCGCAAGATATTTCTTTTCCAATATATCATCAAAATAATTGCAGACCACATCTGGATTGTTTTCGCGGACCAGATACGCCAGCTGGATATCTCCGAGCGTCTGGAGTTTACCCGCCATCATCTGTGTTTCATTGATGTGCATCATCATATCCCCGCTCTGCATATTCCCGGGAGAAATATTCTCAAACCTGCATGTATCATCACCGTCTGCTTCTACTGTCCAATTATATTCGGAATTGCGGTATATCTTTTCCATGCTCTGGTAAAAATCTTTTAATTTATCCCGGTCAATCTTATTACCGTTGAGACATTCCGGAAAATAGTAGTAGAACAGCGAACTGAATATACTGTCGCTTTCCCACCGGTCGACAGCAGCCGTTTTATTTTGATGAAGTTTTTCCACCTGCTCTGCTATCTGATTTAGCTTCGTCCCTGATCTGACTACATCTTTTGCTGCATGAAGATCCAGCAAAGAAAATCCCAGCGGAACCGCACAAAGCTTCCCGTCTCTTTCGTATGTCTCGGAAACCTGACTGATCAGGGGCTGGTCGGATACCGTCTCTTTAAGATCTTCCAGCTTATTCTGCCTGATATAGGAATCCACAGGAAGCCCGTCTAATACCAGAATATCCGGACCGTCTTCTGCAAATAAAGATACGTTTAATGAGCGCACCGCCTCTTCTAACGTAACACCCAGTGTCTCATCAATCCCCACTTCCGTACGCACCTGAATATTCGGATACTTTTCACGGAAGCCATCGATCACTGTCTGCAAGGAGTCGCTGCTGTTAAGCGCATAGATGGTCAGTTGTTTCTGCTCTTGTGCTTTGGCATTTTCATCATAGGTATACAGACTGAGAAACGGCGTTACTCCCTCCATCGTAAGAAGCAGATAATTGTCCTGATCAAGCGCCTTGAACTTTTGCAGAATCGTGTCCAGAGCTGCAAATGGATACCGCTCTCCGTCCATGATTTCTTCTGCCGCTTTCTTTTCCTCATCATAGCAGAACAGACCGGTCTGTCCAAGGTAAAACAGCTTCCCTTCTCTCCCTTCGCACAAAATCGGGGAAACGGTGTCATCTTTCATCTCGTTCTGGCAGAACTGGGCAAAAGATGAAAAGGTTTCTTTCTTTTTGCCGGTATTAATGTCATACTGTTCCAGTTGTTCTGCTCCCAGTCCCAGAAGTGTATCATCGGCAACAAGAATATCATAAGGCGTGCCGTTCGTCTCCATTTCGGAATTAAAGCATTTCGCGCCTTTATCTGTCAGTTCATAATAGTACCCATTGATATCGCAGGCAAAAATCCTGTCATCATATTCATAAAAATCCGCGATCATCGCGTTATCTTTTGTCTCTGCCGCGATTTTTTTGAAATTCCCATCCTCGTCAATGGTCCCGTACACCTGCGGTTCCTGCAGCAGATCGACTTCTTTTCCCGACTTATCCAATATACCTTCAAATGCCCCGAAGATAAGCGAACCTTTTTTCGTAATTGCTCCGCAAAAAATCATACTTTTTTTTAATTCTTCCGGCATTGTCAGCTTTTCTTCCCAGGTCTCTCCGTAATCCTGTGTCTCCCATAAAATACAGTCGCTTTCCTCCATAACTGCAAAGGCTGTAATGGGATCCGTTCCCTTTCCTGAGATATCATATACGTTCGTGATTCCGTCCGGTAAGGTGATATCCTTTTTTACGTAGGCTCCTTTTCTGTCTGCCGTATCTTCT
>CATLEM010000162.1 GCA_949916155.1 uncultured Dorea sp. | reverse complement strand
TTCAGAGTCTTGAAAATGCGGAATCCATTCTGCCGGAATGGAAAGGCGAAAATGGAATCTTTCACGATCCTGAGGATGCAGTTGCTGCAGCTAAGAAGGCTCAGCAGGAACTGATGCAGATGAATTTGGAGAAGAGATCAGAAATAATAGAAGCTATCCGGAAGATATCATTAGAGCATGTAGAGGAACTCGGGCATATGGAGCTTGAAGAGACTGGTTTCGGAAGAATTGATAACAAGATTTTTAAAATTCAGGAAACGATCCGGAAAACACCAGGTATTGAAAATATCGGCCCGGAGACCTTTTCGGGGAGTTATGGCCTTACTTTGGTGGAGAAGTATCCATGGGGGGTATGCTGCTGTATCCTCCCTTCCACAGCTCCGGCAGCAACCGTTATCCATAACAGCATATGTATGATTTCAGCTGGAAACAGTGCGGTAATGTGTCCTCATCCAAATGCAAGCAAGACAACATATAAAACTATCGCATATATGAACCAGGCGATACGGGAGGCCAGGGGCCCTGCAAATCTGATCACAGCTTTTGATGAGCCGAATGTAGAGAACTCAGGTACCGTTATGCACCATAAGGATATAAAGATTATTTTGGTGACCGGAGGGCCTGGTGTAGTAAAAGCCGCATTTGCATCCGGGAAAAAATGTCTCTGCGCAGGTCCCGGAAATCCACCGGTTCTGGTGGATGGAACAACTGACCTGAAACAGACGGCAGAATATATTTTTAAAGGATGCAGCTTTGAAAATGATCTGAACTGTATTGGTGAAAAAGAACTTTTCGTAGTGGAAGCTGTTGCAGACGAACTTATCAGCGAATTGAAAAAGCAGGGGACATACATGATCAAAGATCCATCTGTTGTGGATAAGCTGATCAAACTGGTAACTAATGAGAATGGTTCGGTAAACAAAAAATATGTCGGAAAAGATGCAAAGGTAATCCTTAAAGATATTGGTATTGATGTCAGTGATGAAGTGAAAGTGATCTCTTTTGAGACTGCAGTTGACTGCATCATCGTTATGGAAGAGTACCTGATGCCGGTCCTGCCGATCGTGAGGGTAAAGGATGCAGAAGAAGGCATTGCGTATGCAGTGAAGGCAGAGGGAGGAAGGCATCATAGTGCGGTAATTCACTCCAACAATCTGTCGGTCATCACAAAATATGCAAACGAGACAATGACAACAGTTCTTACGATCAATGGAAGTTCCTATAATGGTGTTGGCATGGAAGGAGAAGGTTTTGTGACGATGAGTATTGCTACAGCTACCGGAGAAGGCCTTGTCTGTCCGCGTGTGCTGACCCGTAACCTGCGGAGAGCTTATGTTAATTCTTTGAGCCAGTACGTGATCAAGTAACAGGTATTTCAGGGATCTCACTCCAGGGAGGTGTAAAAGTTGAAACAGTCTTTAGGGATTATAGAAGTAAAAGGACTTGTCTATACCATTGCCTGTGCAGATGCAGCTTTAAAAGCGGCCAACGTCAAACTCCTGGGATATGAAACCTCAAGAGGCGGAGCGTGTTTCGTGCTGAAATTTACCGGAAATGTCGGAGCGGTCAGAGCGGCTCTCGATGCGGCGCTGGCGCTTGCCGGAAAAGATGGTAAAGAAATTACAGGATATGCGATTCCCAGGCCGTCTGAAGGGTGTTGGGAAATAGTTAATACTGAAAACGCTTTCCAGAAAAAGGAAGAAGGAAAAGCGGAAGCCAAAGCGAATGAGGACAGCGGGGCAGAGGCCGGAGAGGATGAAAAGACCGGTCCAGAGGCTGAGGCGGAAACGGGCGGAGTCAGAGCAGAGCCGGAAACGGAAGCGGAATGTTTAGTAAGAGCAGGAGTTTGCAACCTCTGCAATGATCCCAAGTGTCCAAGACGGAAGAGCGAACCACATAATCTATGTATTCATTTTGAAGAAAACAATAAATAGGATGGTGGTGAAATATGCAGAGCCGATCGATGGAAGCGTTGGTCCAATTGATTTTGGACGTGCTGGATAAAAGAAATAGAAAGATCCTGTTTTTGATAACGGCATCCAGTCAGGATGAAAACATTATCTTGAGAGAGCTGTACCGCCTGCTGGATCGGTATCCCGACAGTAAGATCTGTATGGATTCTGTGGCGGAGGGTGAGGGTTCTGTTATTCAAAACGATACCCGATGTAAGGAAAAGCTTTTAAGTTCCAGAAAGGATATCAGGCAGGAGGTGTCGTTGGCTGATGACATTGCGGCGGTGTCTCTTGATCTGTCAACTTTAAGAAAAGTATCCATGGGACTGGAAGACAGCAATGTGACGTTTGCATGTATGGAAGCGCTGCTTTCGGGAAAAAGAATCGTTGCTGCAGACGATGACTGCAGCCGCCTGATCCATTCCAATGAAACATATCGCCGGATCTTTGAAGAGGCAAAAGACAGAATGGAAACATACGGTGTGATCTTCGGCAGTCTTCATCAGCTTCACTCTATATTAGAGATGGATAATCGCCAGATAAAGGATGGCAAAAAGATCATCCATAGACAGGACGGCGGGAAAAAGCAAATTGTAACGGTTGAGGAGCTTGCGAATAATCAGAATCTGGTTATTGACGACGATGCGATCATTACGCCCGCGGCCAGGGAGTTATTGGTTAAAAAGAAAATGTTAAAGGCAGAGGAATAGACGATGTATATAGGTACTGTTGTCGGAAATGCTGTTGCTACCAGCAAAGTGGAAAAGCTGACTGGCCAGAAGTTTTTACTGATCCGTCCCGGACTTGAAGAAGCAGGCAGAAAAAAGGATGAACTTCTGATCGCGGTGGATCCGCTGGGGGCAGGCATCGGAGAAAAGGTTTTAATCGTAACCGGATCAGCGGCCAGAGAACTGGAAGAAACAAAAGGGCTGCCGGTAGACGCGGTTGTCGTAGGGATAGTGAATGACTATGATATCCGTGTAAATTAGACATATAACAGGAGGTAGAAAATGGATAAGAATGAACTTGTAAACCAGATTATTGCACAGTTGACAGAGTCTGGAATCGGCAAGGAGGAAACGGCAGAGGTTCCTAAGATGAATGTAGGAGAAAGCAGTGGACTTTATCAGCTGTTTAGCGGAGGTGAAGTCGCGGGATATACAGAATTTATCGGAACAGGTGCCGGAGATACCCTTGGTCTGGTCATCGCGAATCTTGATTCCAGTATTCATGAGAAGCTCGGTATTGATCCGAAGATCCGTTCTCTCGGGATACTGAGTTCCCGTGCAGGAGCAGGTCCTCAGGCAATGGGTGCGGACGAGGCAATCAAGTCCAGTAATATTGAGCTGGTAAAAGTATATATGGCCCGTGATACAAAAGGCGGCGCCGGTCATGGCATTACTATTATTATCGGTGCTGAAGATGTATCGGATGCGAGAAGAGCGATAGAAGTAATGTTAAAGACCTATGAGTGGAGCTGGGGTGATCAGTACTCTAATGACACGGGGCATTGTGAGGTGCAGTTTACCGCACGTGCCGGGAAGTTCCTGTCACAGGCATTTGGAGCAGAAGAAGGAAAGGCATGGGGATTGATCTGCGGTGCACCGGTAGCTGTCGGCCTTCTTATGGCAGATCGTGCTGTCAAAGCAGCTGATGTGGATATTATTGACATTGCCACACCAGATTACGGTACCAGCCACAGCAATGAATTTATGCTCTTTGTAAAGGGAGATTCCGGCGCGGTAAAACAGGCTGTGATCGAAGCGCGTGAAGCAGGTATCAAATCTTTGGAGGTCCTTGGAGGACCGGTAGCAGCATCAGGACCCAGACCATATATTTTCTAGGAGTTGAATAAATTGCTGACAAATAATAGAGAATTTTTAGAAGCAGTGATTAAAGTTTGTATAGAAGGAAAGGAAAAACGTTCTGTAATTCCAGTGGGTGTTTCCAATCATCATATTCATCTGAACCGTGAAGATATGGATACGCTTTTTGGAAAAGAAAGTGAACTTACTTTTTACAAACCGCTGTCACAGGAAGGATATTTTGCTGCGAAGGAAACTCTAATTGTTGTCGGCCCTAAGGGAGATGTGGAGAGAGTCCGGCTGTTAGGGCCACTTCGAAACCATACACAGGTAGAACTTTTAAGATCCGATGAAAGAATTTTGGGAGTAAGACTCGAAGACAGACATTCCGGCCAGTTAAACAAAACAGCTCCGGTTACGCTTGTCGGTCCTTGCGGAACAGTCGTCAACAATACCGGCGTATTGGTTGCGCTGAGACATATTCATATGAATTATGCCGATGCGGCGCTTTTCGGCCTGAAGGACGGAGATACCGTAAAGGTGCGTACCTATGGAGACAGAAAACTCGAATTTGACAATGTCTTAATTCGGTTAGGAGATTTTGATACGGAGTTTCATCTGGATACAGATGAGGCGAATGCAGCAAATTTAAGAAGCGGTGACAAAGTAAAAATTGTTTTGAACGAGAAAGGAGATTAATGATGACACAGGAATCATTAGGATTGATTGAAACAAAAGGTCTTGCGGCAGCAATTGAAGCAAGTGATGCAATGGCAAAATCCGCCAATATCACACTCAGCGGATATCAGAAGATTGGCGCCGGCCTTGTAACAGTTATGGTCCGCGGGGATGTCGGAGCTGTGCAGGCAGCAGTTGATGCAGGAACGGCAGCAGCGGAAAAAATCGGAACAGTTGTATCCAGCTATGTAATTCCCCGCCCGCATACAGATATTGCAAAGATTTTTCCATATCTGTAATTTGACCGCGCAGCAAAATAAAGGAGAGAAAAAATGGCAAAAAACTACGATGTAGATGGTATTGTCGCTAAAGTTTTGGCAGATTTGGGAGAAAGCCGGAAAAAAGAAAGTGATGATCCGGTAAAATTTGGTGAAGGTCTTGAAACTCCAAAATTAAAGCAGAGCAGAAAATACTATGAAAGAAAATGCCGTCGTGGTGCGTATACACAGATGGATGCTTACAAATCTCTTTTGGAACCAATCAGCATTGGCGGTGTACAGATTAAAAACCGCTTTGTGATGCCGGCTATGGGAACTAATTATGCTGACCATGCAGGATATGTGACAGATCAGATGATCAAGTACTACGCTGCAAGGGCAAAAGGAGGCTTTGGCCTGATCGTAATCGAGGTAACCGCAGTTCATCCGTCAGGAAAAGCCATCGTAGGAGAAGCCGGTCTTTGGAAGGACGATTTTATTCCGGGATATAAGAAACTTATCGACAGCTGCCATGAGGAAGGCGCGAAAGTATTCGTACAGCTTCATCATGCAGGAAGACAGTCAACGCCGGAGATAAACGGCGGATATCAGGTGGTCGCGCCGTCTCCGATATCATGCCCTGTAAACAGGGAGCTTCCACATGAACTGACGACGGAAGAAGTCTATGAGCTTATAGACCTTTTCGGAGATGCTGCAAGACGTGCAAAAATAGCAGGTGCAGACGGTGTGGAACTGAATGGTGCACATGGATATATCATCACACAGTTTATGTCTGCGTACAGCAATAAGCGTATTGATGAATTCGGCGGTGATTTCCAGGGAAGAATGCGTTTTGCTACAGAAGTCGTCCGAAACATCAAGGAAAAATGCGGGCCGGGATATCCGGTACAATTCCGATTCGCAGGCTCGGATTATGTGGATGGCGGCCGTGATGCAATGGAAGCGCAGATGGTTGCAAAGCATATGGAAAAAAACGGATGCAGCAGCATTAGTGTTTCCGGAGGAACATATGCTACTCTCGAGTGGATGTCAGCTCCGCCGTCTATGCC
>CATLEM010000161.1 GCA_949916155.1 uncultured Dorea sp. | reverse complement strand
GCCGCAGCAGCAGAGTAAAAGGATGATCCACAGACAGCTGTCATTACCGCAGCCGCCGAACATACCGCCGTTGCCGCATCCGCCGCAGCAGCAGAGTAAAAGGATGATCCACAGGCAGTTGTTGCTGCCGAAACCGCATCCGCATCCGCCGTTGCCATATCTTGCAGCATCTTCACATCCGCATCCACAATTTAATTCGCTCATACTAGAAATCCTCCATAAAGGTTATTTACAGTACATAATATGCGTTGGATGATGATGTGTGCGAAGAGACAAACTTAATATTTTAAAAGTTTTTTCACGGAGCGCTGATAGTGAAGCGTCTTGTTCTGCATACGTATCTTTTCCAGTCTTCCAAACTCGTTCTTCTGGTACTCGTCGTATAAAGTAACTAGATAAGAGGCCGTATAGTTACGATTCTTAAACCATCTGAACAACAGCCAGTTCATGATATCGGGATGCCAGTATTTTTCCGGTATCTGTGATTCTCTCAGGATCAGGATGTGCTTTATGGCCTGCATCGCAAGCTGTCCGAGCCGGGCCGTCTGGTTTTTGATGCGGTAAAGCTCATCGCTCTCGGTGATGATGTCGTACAGATCGTTGGAGGCTTTCCAGTATGTAACGAATACGGGTTCTTCACCCTGCTCTTCATCAGCGGTCTCATGAAGGTCAAAGGTCTGAATAACACCTTTCCTTCCTGCGATCTGGCGATCATGATCTGCGCGGCGCGCAGGGTCTGACAGGACGCTGAAAGCTTCCAGTATAGCCTGCATCTGCTCTGTGGTGTCAATGCCGTCTTTCAGATTGGCATCAGGATGGTACTTTTTTGCAAGTGCATTTTTCGCTGCCGTAATATCCTCCAAAGAAGCTTTGGGGGAAACCCCTAATATTTCATAATAATTTCTGTTCTCCATTATATCCTCCCCTTATTATATATGGATATCGAACAAGTTTATCTTACGATATATTTTCATAGAAATCAATCTTTTTTTGAAGCGGCAGTTAAGCAAAAGATATGGATCAAATACAAACAAAAGTTCGACAAGAAAAAATACTTGACACCAGGAAGGTTTTGGTATAAGATATCACAGGTGAGTAATGATGAATGAGATTTTAGAACAGTCACTGCTTTACGATTTTTACGGAGAACTGCTGAATGAGCATCAGAAGGAGATCTACGAGCAGTTTGTTCTGGAGGACCTGTCGCTGGGGGAGATCGCAGAAATGGCCGGTATCAGCCGGCAGGGTGTCCATGATCTGGTGAAACGGTGCGGCCAGACGCTTAAAGGATATGAAGAGAAGCTCCATCTTGTGGCAAAGTTTATGTCTGTAAAGGACAAGGTTGCCAGGATGAATGAACTGTTAGAGTATAATGAGCAGATGGGCAGAGAAGAGCTTGTGGAGAGCATCCGCAGGATATCTCATGAGATTATAGAGGAGTTGTAGTATGGCATTTGACAGCTTGACGGAGAAACTTCAGAATGTATTTAAGAATTTAAGGAGTAAGGGACGTCTCACAGAGGATGATGTGAAGGAGGCGCTTAAAGAGATCAAGCGTGCCCTGCTTGCGGCGGATGTTAACTTTAAGGTGGTCAAAGATTTCATTAAAAGTGTACAGGAGCGGGCTGTCGGGCAGGATGTGATGAACGGGCTGAATCCCGGCCAGATGGTTATCAAGATCGTGAATGAGGAGCTGGTTAAGCTTATGGGCTCCGAGACGACAGAGATCAGGCTCCAGCCGGGAAGCGCTGTCACGGTGATCCTGATGGCGGGCCTTCAGGGAGCAGGTAAGACGACGACGACGGCAAAGCTTGCGGGAAAGTATAAGCTTAAGGGTAAGAAGCCCCTTCTCGTTGCCTGTGATGTGTACCGTCCGGCGGCGATCAGGCAGCTTCAGGTGAACGGTGAGAAGCAGGGCGTGGAAGTATTCTCCATGGGGGAGAATCATAAGCCGGCCAGTATCGCCCGGGCATCCTTAGAGCATGCCCGTAAGAACGGCAATAATATCGTGATCCTGGATACGGCCGGACGTCTTCATATCGATGAGGACATGATGGCAGAGCTTCAGGAGATCAAGGATACGGTGGATGTGCACCAGACGATTCTTGTCATTGATGCCATGACCGGACAGGATGCGGTGAATGTGGCGAAGGAGTTCAATGATAAGGTGGGCGTTGACGGAGTGATCGTCACTAAGCTTGACGGTGACACAAGAGGCGGTGCGGCGCTGTCTGTCAAGGCGGTGACCGGTAAACCGATCCTTTATGTCGGTATGGGAGAGAAGCTTTCGGATCTGGAACAGTTTTATCCGGATCGTATGGCATCCCGTATCCTCGGTATGGGAGATGTGCTTACCCTGATCGAGAAGGCAGAGGCCGAGATCGATGAAGAGCAGGCGAAGAAGATGGCCGGGAAGCTTAAGAAAGCCCAGTTTGATTTTGAAGATTATCTGGAGAGCATCGCACAGATGAAGAAGATGGGCGGGCTCGGCAGTATCCTTGGTATGCTTCCCGGTATGGGAGCTATGGGCGGTATGCCCGGTATGGGAAAGATGAAAGCTCCGAGTGAAGATGAGACGGCGCAGGCAGAGAAGAAGATGGCACAGATGGAAGCGATCATCTATTCTATGACGGTTGAGGAGCGGAGGAATCCGGACATTTTAAATCCCTCAAGAAAACATCGCATTGCCAGAGGCGCAGGTGTTGACATCAGCGAGGTCAACCGGATGGTAAAGCAGTTTGGCGAGATGAAGAAGATGATGAAGATGGTTGGAAAGGGAGGCAGGAAAGGGAAGTTCAGGATGCCTTTCTGATGTTTTCGCAGCCTGCGGGCAGAAGCAGTGATTTCAGTGGTTATACCGCATGATCATGATGCGTTATATACAATATATTTTTTGGAAAATTCATGGAGGTGAAAGAAAATGGCAGTAAAAATCAGATTAAGAAGAATGGGACAGAAGAAGGCTCCTTTCTATAGAATCATCGTGGCGGATTCCAGATCGCCGAGAGACGGCAGATTCATCGATGAGATCGGAACCTATGATCCGAATTGCGATCCGAGCGCGATCTCCGTAGACGAGGAAGCTGCTAAGAAGTGGCTTAATACAGGTGCTCAGCCGACAGAGACAGTAAGCAAGATCTTCAAAGCGGCCGGAATCGAAAAATAGGTAATATTATGCCCCGGAGGTATATAATATGAAAGAATTAGTTGAAGTGATCACAAAGGCTTTGGTGGATTCTCCTGACGAGGTGGTTGTGACAGAGCGCGAGGACAGAAAGACTATGGTTTTAGAAGTCCGGGTGGCTGAGGCAGATATGGGCAAGGTCATCGGCAAGCAGGGGCGTATTGCGAAAGCGATCCGCTCAGTGGTGAAAGCAGCTGCGGCAAAGGAAGATAAAAAAGTCATTGTAGACATTCTGGATTAATTGAAAAAGTTATCAGCGGAGACAGGTCAGCCAGGCAGGCCTGTCTCTCGTACATTATTAAATAATTTTGAAAAAAATCTATGCAAGACGGCATAAGGAGTAGTAAAATATATGGAAGAGATGTTCAAAGTAGGGGTGATTACCTCTACACACGGTGTGCGGGGAGAAGTAAAGGTGTTCCCGACAACAGACGATCCGGCGCGTTTCAAAAAATCGCAGAAGCTGATTCTTGATACAGGAAGAGAAAGATTGTTCCTTACGATTCAGAATGTGAAGTTTTTCAAGCAGTTTGTTATTCTGAAGTTTGAGGGGATTGATAATATAAATGATATTGAAAAATACAAAAAATGCCCGCTGCTGGTGACAAGAGAGGATGCGGTTCCTTTGGGAGAGGATGAGTACTTTATCGCTGACATGATCGGCCTTTCGGTGGAGACAGAGGACGGGGAGAGCTTCGGCATACTTAAAGATGTTCTTGAGACAGGAGCCAATGATGTGTATGTGATCGGCAGCGAAAGGCACGGTGAGGTGCTGATTCCTGCTATCAGGGAATGTGTCCTGGAGGTGGATATCAAGGCCGGGAGGATGAAGATACATCTGATGGACGGACTTATATAGAAAAGATCAGACAGGTGGAGAAGATGGATTTTTATATTATGACACTATTTCCAGACATGGTGATGGACGGACTAAGTACGAGTATTACGGGGCGGGCGGTGAATAAAGGCCTGTTATCGATCGAGGCGGTCAATATCCGGGATTATGCCTTTAATAAGCATAATAGTGTGGATGATTACCCTTACGGCGGAGGCGCCGGAATGCTCATGCAGGCAGAGCCGGTGTATCAGTGCTATAAGGCGGTGGAAGAAAAGATCCGCGAAAAACGCCGGGACATGGAGTGCGCAGCCTGCAGAGAGAGCAGCGGCGCAGAAGCCGTCAGCGGCGGTAAAACTCCCAGAGTAGTGTATCTGTCGCCTCAGGGGCGTACCTTTAATCAGTCTATGGCGGAGGAATTTGCGAAGGAGGAAGAGCTTATCTTGCTCTGCGGGCATTATGAAGGGATCGATGAGCGTGTTCTTGAGGAGATCGTGACAGATCAGGTGTCGATCGGGGACTATGTGCTGACCGGAGGAGAGCTTCCGGCGATGATCATTGTTGACGCTGTCTCAAGATTAGTGCCGGGTGTGCTTCATAATGATGTGTCGGCAGAGTTCGAGAGCTTCCAGGACGGTCTTCTTGAGTATCCTCAGTATTCAAGGCCCGAGGTGTGGCATGGGAAAAAAGTGCCGGGTATCCTGCTTTCCGGCCATCATGCCAATGTGGAGAGATGGAGACGGGATGAGTCGGTTATCCGTACAGCTAAAAACCGGCCGGATCTTTTAAAAAAGGCAGTTCTTACAGAAGAGGAGCGAAGACTGGCAGACAGGATCATGATAGAAGAAGAGTTAAAGCTTACCGGCAGGACCGTGATAGAAGAGGAGCAAAAACTGGCGGACAGGATCATGATAGAAGAAAACGAAAAGGAATGAAGGTGAGATGGTGGATATCAGGGAACAGAGGACGAACTTAAATCAGGAGCCGTTTACCGGGCACGCGCGGGCGATCAGCGATACTTACCACAAGATACTGCGCGTTGACCTTTCGCGGGACTATTATGAGGTGATAAAGATAAGTCCTGAGGACAGGACTTTTGGATACGGCACAGAGAGCTTTGCAAGCTGGCTCGGTCAGTTTATCTATAACGGCGGCATACATTCGGATGATATGAATAATTTCATATCATTTACGCGCCAGGAGAATTTGAAGAGAGTAGCAGAAGACGGCAGGATGCGCAGCTGCTGTTACCGGAGAAGGTCGGGAAGCGAGTTCCGGTGGAATATGATGGAGGTTGTGCCGGACACATCGGAAGACGGCCGGTACATCTATATATATGTAAAGGATATCCACGATATCCTTCAGGAGAGTCTGGAGCTTGACGATGCCAGCCTCCGCGTGCAGGAGGTCATCCGGACTTTGGGAGAACAGAATTTCGGAGTGTACAGCGTCGATCTTTGCAGCGGAGAAGCCAATCTTGTGCGGGAGAACGGGCATACCCACACAGGCTGGAAATCGTGGACGCTTCAGTGGGATGAGATTATGGATTCCCGTCTGATGATGCAGATCCACCCCGCGGACCGGGATAAATTTTATGAAAGATTTTCTCTTGAAGGCCTGCGCCAGATGAAAGATGCGGATGTACAGAAGACGGATATGCTGTGCCGGTGGCGCGGAGAAGAGGATCATGAGTACCGGTATATGGCGGTTATCGCATATTACGGAAAGGAATACAGCACAAAGAACTATACGATTCTTGCGCTCCAGAATGTGGATAAGAGGGTGCGCCAGGAGCACGCCCTTACTCTCAGGGATATGC
>CATLEM010000160.1 GCA_949916155.1 uncultured Dorea sp. | reverse complement strand
TCATCTCTTCACCATCCCTTTCGTCATTCTCATATTACGGCAGATAAAAGCGCTGCTCGCCGTCATTTATGATCGCTGTTCCGATACCTTTGTTCGTAAATATCTCAAGAAGCAGGCAATGCGGAATCCTGCCGTCCAAAATATGCACTCTTGCCACGCCGTGTTCTATAGCGGAGATACAGTTATGAAGCTTCGGCAGCATCCCGCCGCCGATATATCCGTCGTTCATCAATTCTCTTGCCTCAGAAACCTTAAGTTCTGAGATCAGCGTGGAAGGATCCTCCGGATCTTTATATACCCCTTCAATGTCTGTAAGAAACGCAAGCTTTTCCGCGCGCATAGCTCTCGCGATCGCGCAGGCCGCATCATCCGCATTGATATTGTAGGTATTGTAGTCGTCATCAAGCCCGATCGGGCAGATGATCGGAAGGAAATCCTTTTCCAGCAGGTCATATAAAATACTGGCATTTACATTTTTCACATCCCCTACAAATCCAATATCCTTTCCCGCCGAAAGCTTTTTATTCACCGTGAGAAGCTTGCCGTCCTTACCGCTTAACCCTATAGCCCGGACGCCCAGGCTCTCCACAAGCTGCACCAGACCTTTATTGACCTTGCCGAGAACCATCTCCGCCAGCTCCATGGTGTCCGCATCCGTCACACGCAGACCATTGACAAACTGCGGCTCCATACCCACTTTTCCGACCCAGCGGCTGATCTCTTTTCCGCCTCCGTGCACGATGATCGGCTTGAAGCCGACCAGCTTAAGAAGCGTAACATCCTGGATCACCTGTTCTTTAAGCTGCTCATCCACCATTGCGCTTCCGCCGTATTTCACTACGATGATCCGGCGGTTGAAACGCTGGATATAAGGAAGCGCCTCAATCAGCACTTCCGCTTTCTCCAGAAATTTCTGCATATCTTTATTCATCATTTTATCTCATCTTCCCTTCAACTATCATTTTGCCGGTCAGCTCCTGTAATCTGCATTGATATCAATATATCCATGAGTCAGATCGCACCCCCATGCGGCTGCCGATACATCACCCATCTTCACATCCGCAACTGCTGTCACCGCTGATCCTGACAGTATCTTTGTCGCCTCTTTCTCGCTGTAATCAACCGCTGTTCCGTTTTCAATGATCTGAATCCTCCCGGCCTTACTCTCGAAAAACAGATCTACCTTTTCCGGATCAAACTGTGCCCCGGAATATCCCATGGCGCACAGGATACGCCCCCAGTTGGCGTCGTGGCCTGCAATCGCTGCTTTCGTAAGGTTCGAGCATACGATAGATTTCGCGAGAAGCTTCGCCTGCTCTTTACTCTTGCAATTAACCGCTTTTGCCTCAAAAAGTGCCGTCGCACCTTCTCCGTCTCCTGCAATCTTCTTTGCAAGATATTCATTGATCACATGAAGCGCTTCTGCAAATTTCTGATATTCCCCGCTTCCGTATATGATCTCTGCATTGTCCGCCAATCCGTTTGCCAGAACGACAACTGTGTCGTTAGTAGAAGTATCCCCGTCCACGGAGATCATATTATAAGTATCAGCCACATCCTCACTCAATGCCCTTTGCAGCGCTTCCCTGGAAATCACAGCATCTGTAGTGATAAATGCAAGCATAGTGCACATATTCGGATGGATCATGCCGGAACCCTTTGCCATACCGCCGACAGTCACCGTCTTTCCTCCTATTTCAACCGTAACCGCCAGCTCCTTTTCACAGGTGTCTGTCGTCATGATCGCTTTCGCCGCTTCTGTACCGTTTTCCAGAGAATCGTTCTTTTTCTTTGCCAGCTTTATGATTCCTGCCGTCAGCTTATCGACAGGAAGCTGTTTTCCGATGACTCCTGTGGAACCGATCAGGACACCTGCTGCGGATATCTCCAGCGCTTTTGCCGCTGCCTCCGCAGTATCCCTGCAATATCCAAAGCCTTCCTCACCTGTACATGCATTGGCAATTCCGGAATTTACCACTACTGCCTGTACTTTGCCGCCCCCCGCGATCACCTGCTGGTCCCATTTTACCGGAGCTGCTTTTACTACATTGGTCGTAAATGTCCCCGCTGCTGTACACGGCACCTTACTGTAGATCAGTGCCATGTCTGTCCTTCCTGTATACTTGATCCCTGCCGCCGCAGCTGCAGCCTCAAAACCTTTTGCCGCTGTCACTCCGCCTTTTATCTTTTTCATCTTATCCGCTTCCTTTCCTAATATTTTTTTTGCTGTTCTATTGATTAAATGCCGTAATATTTTCCTCATTCAAGGTAAAATCATAATAATTCAGATCCTGCCTCTTCGTCCAGCCAATCTCGTTCCAAAATGCATTCCCGATATCATTTTTTGTAAATGCAATAAGAGAGACCTTGTTGATCTTCTCTTTTTTCAGTGCTTCCATGGCAAAAACTACCATGGATTTACCGATTCCTCTCATACGGTAATCTGCATCCACACACACATGGTACATACACCCGCGCCTGCCGTCATGTCCGCAGAGGATAGCACCCACGATCCTTCCGTCCTCGACCGCTACAACACTTGTCTTTGGATTCCGCTCCAAAAACCGTGTGATCCCTTCCCTGGAATCGTCCATGCTCCGGATACCGAAACCATGTATCTGCTTCCAGAGTGCATAGACCTGATCATAATCATCAATCGTCATTACTCTTAACATATATTTTCTCCTGACTGCTTATCTTCTTATCCACCATCTTTTCGCCTGTACGATTGCTTTCTTTTGCCGGCCGCATCTTATCCGCACAATATTTATGGAAACACCGGTACCAGGTCAAGTCCCTCGTTTTCCCTGAGCCCGAACATAATATTCATATTCTGCACCGCCTGTCCCGCAGCTCCTTTTACCAGATTATCAATAGCGCCCATCATAATGATTCTGTTTGTCCTGGGATCGATCTGAAAGTTAATATCTGTATAATTGCTTCCCTCCACCCATTTCGTCTCCGGACAGACACCTTTGTCCAGCACCCTGACAAATGGCTCATCTTTATAATATCTGTCATAGACTGCTTTCACATCATCATATGATACCTTTTCTTTAAGAGAGGCATATTCTGTCGCAAGGATCCCTCTGTTCATCGGCACAAGATGAGGAGTAAAACTGATCGCCGCCTTCTCACCGGATGCAATGGAAAGCTGTTCTTCAATCTCCGGCGTATGCCTGTGGGATGCAACTCCGTATGCCTTGATATTCTCATTTACTTCACAGAAAAGATTCGGAAGCTTAGCCCCTCTCCCTGCCCCGGATGTTCCTGATTTGGCATCGACGATCAGCGTATTCATGTCAATAATACCTTCTTTAGCCAGCGGATATGCCGTCAGGATGGAGCAGGTCGTATAACACCCCGGATTGGCTACCAGTCTTGCTGATCTTACCGCATCCCGGTTCACTTCACAAAGCCCGTAGACCGCTTCATCGATAAACTGCGGACTCTTGTGTTCAATTCCGTACCACTTTTCATAAACACCGACATCCTTGATCCGGTAATCCGCGCTCAGATCTATGACCTTTGTTTTTGATAAGATATCTTCATTCATCACCGAAGCACAAAACCCCTGGGGTGTCGCAGTGAAGATAACATCCGCCTCCCGGGCCAGTTCTTCCATATTATCATCCAGACATCTGTCCTCTACGATCTCAAACATGTTCCGATATACATCGGCGTATCTTTTATCTATGTAACTTCTGGAGCCATACCATACGATCCCTGCCTCTCTGTGGCCTGTCAGGATCCTTACCAGTTCGCTTCCCGCATAACCTGTAGCTCCGATAATTCCAACTTTGATCATCTTTTCCGCCTCCAACTATGTTATATCAATACCCGGTAATCATATACCTTTTGGTTAAAGTTGTCCAGTATAACCGCTGTCTGATCACCCGCGCAAAAATGCTTGCATAATTATACATCTTTTCTGTATATTATGCAAGCATTTTGTAAAATATCTTTTTCTTCAGTTTATACATCCGTATTCTATGATTCCAGCACCGCCACAGACTTCCGCGTAACAATCTCCGTTTCCAGTTCTGTTGACTGCGGTACCTCCCGGCCGTCGATCATGTTCATCATATGAAGCGCGGCAATCTTCGCCATATTCCTGACCGGATTATTGGCAGAAGTAAGAGGCACTTCACAATAACTGGCAATATCCGAATTATCGATGCTGATCAGGGACAGGTCTTTGGGAACTCTGATCTCATTTTGCCTGCAGACCGACAAAATCTTACTGGCCATCTCGTCATTATAACACACGCACGCCGTGCATCCCTTAAGTCTGCTGTAAAACCACCGGGCACTCCCTTCAATATCAGTCATCATATCTGTATCCACCCATACGACCCATTTGTCATTGATCCGGATATTAGACTCCATCAGCGCCTCGAGATACCCGGCATAACGCTGATGCCCCTGACCGTCGTCCCCTTTGAAGACAGCCGCAATATTCCGGTGTCCGCACTGCAGAAGATAATTCGTCACAAGTTTCCCCGCCATCTTATCATTCAGGCTGACATGCGGCGCATTGAGCTGGGGATAATAGCTGTTAATAAAAAGCACCGGAGTTCCCCGCTCCATAAGCTCCCGGTATATGTCCAGATTCGGATTGGGAAGACCGCTTTTCGTCGTCTCGGCAATCAGCCCGTCTACCGTGTTTTTATCTAAGATATTTTTCAGAATCATCCTCTCTTTTTCCACCGAATTATTGGTGACAGAAATCTGCAGGCTGTACCCCGAATCGGAAAACTGTGCTTCAAGCTCCCGGATGATCGCAGAGAAAATGTACTCCTGTACAAATGTTGTCATCACCGCCACCTGCATCGTCTTTTCTTTTTTCGGAATGACATGTTCCGAATCGCTGATGTAAGTCCCGCTCCCCCGGTATCTTTTTACTATTCCTTCTTCCTCCAGCACAGCAATCGCATGACGTACCGTCTGCCTGCTGACTTTAAACTGTTCGCACAGCCTGTATTCTGACTCCACCTTGTCGCCCGGCTTTAATTCACCGCTGCTTAAGCGATTTTTCACCCAAAAACATATCTCTTTATATTTTGCAACTGGTTCTCCCATAACATCTGCCTCCAAGCTTTATTAATATCGTACATATCCTCAGAACAACTATCCTTTAATATACAATACAACTTTACATTTTACAACTTGTAAAATGTAACAAAAAGCATATCATGGCAGAATTTCCTGTACGATGAGAACTGCCGGCGGTTTCCTGTCCAGGTATCCGCCGGCAGTTCTTATTTATATATACCTCTAATTTTTCTTTTTACCTGACAATACATCAAAAGTAACTGCCCCAAGAAGTACAAGTCCCTTTACAACTTTCTGAAGATCTGTAGGCAATCCGATAAGGAACATACCATTATTTAAAATACCCATTACAAACGCCCCAATTACTGCTCCGACCACTGTTCCGATACCGCCTGATGCAGCAGCGCCGCCGATATAGCAGGCAGCGATCGCGTCAAGCTCGAATCCGTCCCCGGCCTTCGGCGTGGCGGAAGCATTTCTGGCTGACAGTACGATACCTGCGATCGCCGCAAGAAAGCCCATATTGGTATATACCCAGAAATACACCTTTCTTGTGTCTATACCGGAAAGCCTTGCCGCCTTCTCATTTCCGCCCAGTGCATATACCTGACGCCCGGCTACGGTCCTGCTGGTGACAAAATGATAAATACCGACGATTACTGCCATAATGATCAGGATGATCGGAATCCCGTTGTATAATGCGATCTTTAAGAAGAAAAACCAAAGGATTCCCAGGGTGGCAACTAATTTAACTGCAATCTGCCATGCGGGAACCATGGCAAAGCCGTATTTCTTCTGTGTCTTAA
>CATLEM010000159.1 GCA_949916155.1 uncultured Dorea sp. | reverse complement strand
GTGGAAGGTTATACAGTTGAGGATACCAGCGTATGCAATATCAGATTTGAGGACGGGGCGCTTGGGTCTGTCTGCGGTTCCAATTGTTCCGTAAAAAATCAGTGGAATGCGGGATTTAGCGTAATCTGTGAAAATATGACAGCTAAATTCGCGGATCAGAACCATGCCGTATTCACATTTACAGGAGAAAAAGAGGTAAGAACGGAAGAGATCGCGGCGGATGTGGACTGTACTTACGAAGAAGACTGTTATTTTATACGTACAGTTTTGGGGAAAGAAAAGCCGATGGCAGATATCAGAGAGGGTTATGAAGGGTTAAAGCTTGTTAGTGCGGTCGTATCATCTTCTGGGGCGGAAGGAAACACTGTCAGGATCGCGGAAGTATGAAATGGAAAGAATCCGTGATAACCGCGGGATCAGACTGACGTTTGATTCCGGCATTATAAATCAGATAAAAGGAGTGAGAATATGGCAAAATTAGAGGTTGTTTCAACAAAACCAAGAGAGGCTTTTGTAAGAGAATATGAGGATGCACCGCTTCGTGAAGATGAGATCCGTGCAGAGGTATCCTGGGCGGCGGCCAAACACGGGACGGAATTTACCCATTTCCGGGGAGAAGATCCGTTTCTGGAAAATGTATTTGACGATAAACTGCAGTTATTCCTCCCTAGTGAAGAGGCGGCGGGGAGACCGTACTTTATGCGCCCGGGTAATATGTGGGTGGGGAATATTACGGAAATGGGAGCGAAAGCCGGAGATTTTAAGATCGGCGACAGGATTGCCGGATACGGGCCGTTCAAAAGCACGCATACTTTAAAAGCGAAAGAAGCCTTGAGAATGTCAGAGAGAATGACCTGGAAGGAAGCGGTATGCTATGATCCGGCACAGTTTGCCCTTGGCGGGATCCGCGACGGGCAGGTGAGGGTCGGGGACAATGTAGTCATATCCGGATTGGGGGCAATCGGCCTCATTGCCGCGCAGCTTGCGCGTCTGGCGGGCGCCGCGAAAGTCATTGTATGTGATCCGATTTTAAAAAGACGGGAAGTCGCTTTGGAAAATGGAGCGGATATAGCGTTGGATTCTTCAGCCGTAGATGTGGGGCTTCAGATAAAGAAGGCGACGGACAGCCGCGGAGCGGATGTGATCATTGAGACGAGCGCGAATTACCATGCTCTCCAGCATGCGATCAGAGGGATCGCATACAATGGGAATATTGCGGTTATAGGATGGTATCATGAATGTGCGGGCGGATTGAATTTAGGAAGGGAGGCTCATTTTAACCAGCCGAATATCCTTTTGTCCCGTGCATGCAGCGAGCCGAACAGGGATTACCCGAGATGGGATTTTGACCGTATCTGTGCCGCATGCTGGGATATGCTGGGAAAGGGCGTGATCAGATGCGAGAACATTGTAGATCCGGTCGTATCTATAGAGGATGCCGCGGATGCCTATATGGCGATCGAGCAGAACCCGTCAAGCAGCGTAAAGCTGGGAGTTACATTTTCTCGGTAGTTTCCCGCCTGATCAATATCGGTGTAACGACTTTATGGATCGGTTCCTTTAAGGGAACCGGTCTTCTTTTTTTTCGTTCATTCATCTGTTCCACAAGAAGACTTACAGCCTCGTAAGCAATCTTATCAATCTGCTGTCCGATGGTGCTGATCGGTATGATGGCTTCCCTGGAAACGGGGGAACCATCAAAGCCGATGATCAGGTAATCATCGGGAAGTGAGCCGTATTTTCTGATCAGGAGATTTAAAAATATATTTGCCTGTGTATCGTTAGACAGAAAGATTCCTTTCTTTTTTCCGGCGTATCTTTGCTCTAAGTCATCAAGGGTGGTCTTTAAATGTCCCTGCATGGATTCATAAGTACTCCCCAGATCTTTCAGGATGATCTCATGAGGAATCTGTCTTTCGCTGCACAGGTCTGAAAAACCTTTGATACGTCCGTAGGCAGGAATAGCTTCATCCGAAGGGGAATTGATATGCAACAGGATATCGCAGCCCAGCCGCGCCAAAAGGCTGGTTGCCTGATAGCCTCCCATGTAGTTGTCTGTGTTCACACTGCACACGTACTGATCTTCCCGTTCTATGGTAACGATAGGCAGGTTAAGCGCAGAGAGTTCCTTTGAGGGAATTGTATGGCTTAAGATGATCAGCCCTTCAATCTTATAGGCAAGGAGTTCTTCTATATAGCGCCGCTCTGTCTCTTCATTCTCATTGCCGGTGAAAACGAGGAATTTGTAGCCGAACTGCTCGTAGGTGGACAGAATCTTGTCTAACATCTCGGAATAATAGTGGAGAGACAGATTCGGGATGATAATCCCGATAAATTCTGTCTTGCCGTTGGCAAGGATACGTGCCACTTTATTTTCTTTAGAGTCCAGATCGATAAGCGCTTTCGCAATGATCTCCTGATTTTCTAAAGTAAGGGAATCCGGGTTATTGAAATATCTGGAGATCGTTGTCTTGGAGAAATGTGTATGTTTTGCGATGTCGTTGAAGGTTACGTTCTTTTTTTGTCCCATAGCTGCCTCTTTCTGTCGGTATCATCTTAATATCTTAAAGTATAGCAAAAATATAATATACAGGCAATAAGTAATCGGTTAAGTAACCGGTTTTGTAAAACTTATACAAGTTTTTCGATATGAAATCAGACATATTTCACAAAGATATATTTGCCGATTGACGAAAGGAAAGTTCGGTGTTATGATGAAGACATAGAAAGAGTAACCGGTTACTTAACCGGTTACAAAACAACAGAATAAGGAGGAATGATTCATGGGAAAGAAAGCCATGGCAAGGATTGTCTCAGTTATGCTGATCATAGCACTGATGATGACAATGCTGACAGGATGCAGATTCGGATTTGCCAGTGATCCGGATGACCCGAATGAGGAAGAGAAGAAGGAACCGATCGACACATCGACAGATACTTTCGAGTATGACTCATCTCTTAATGGCACCAATATTACGCTTCTGAATACGAAGGCGGAGATTCAGGTTGCGCTGGAGGAGATGGGAGCTGAGTATGAGAAGAAATCCGGCGTACATGTGGAGGTAATGCCGGTCAGCGACGACTCGCCTTATACGAAGATGATAAGCCTTTATAATTCGGGCAATCCGCCGACAATCGCAATTCTTGATACGACGGACGTTATCGCTCTGGCAAAAGAAAAGGGAGTTGATATGTCAGAGGAGAAGTGGGTCGCAGAGGCAGAAGGGTATCTGACAAAGATCGACGGGAAGATCTACAGTTTTCCGTTATGTATTGAAGGGCGCGGGATCATTTACAATAAAACCGTAATTGAGAAGGCCCTTGGCGAAACTTTTGATCCGGCTTCTATTACTACACTGGATGAGTTTAAAGCATTTCTTGACAGATTAGTGGAGAAGGGGATAGAAAAACCGGTATCTATGGCGAAGGAGGACTGGTCTTTAGGAGCGCATCATCTTCAGTACATTTACGAGACTTATGACGGGACTTCGGAAGGCGCGCAGAAGGTAGTGGAAGAGATCAAGGCAGGGACGCTGGATCTTAGCACTTACAACCGTATGTCGGAATTTCTGGATATCTTTGATGTGTTGAAAGAGTACAATGTGGCAAAGGGCGATCCGCTGGGAGCAGATTATGACGAGATGGCGATCGATCTTGCGGACGGCAAGACGGCATTCTGGTTTAACGGAAACTGGGCGTGGCCGAACCTTGCGGAGGCAGGAGCTGAGGAGACGGATGAGTATGGTTTCCTTCCGTATTTTATGAACAATGACAAGGATGATTTTGTGAATCAGATGATTCAGGGCGCGCCGTCAAAACAGGTGATGGTCGACCGGCAGATCGCGACTGAAAAAGAACAGGCTGCGGGCAGACAGTTCTTAAACTGGATCGTATTCAGCGAGATCGGGCAGCAGATGCTTGTAAAGACTTGTAATATCATCCCGCCGTTTCAGAACAATCCGTATGAGCCAAGTGATCCGCTGAGCCGTGATATTTATGAAAAGGTACATACACAGAAGGCTTTCAGCGCATCGGTGATCGTACCGAATGACCACTGGGCAGTACTTGGAGCCGCAATGCAGAAATACCTTGCAGGCAGAAGCGACCGCAAAGAGCTGATGAAATCCATCCAGGAATACTGGAATGAGCAGGAATAAGGAGGAGCAGAATATGAGATCAAAAAATAATGGAAAAGATTTTTGCATGTTTGCGCTGCCGGGAATGTTTTGCTTCTTTGCAGTTGTGATCATACCGTTTATCTATGGTGTGTATCTGACGTTTACAGACTGGAACGGTGTCGCTGCAGTCAAGAATTTTGTGGGATTTAAAAACTTTGGAGGCGTGATAAAGGATGCGCAGTTCTGGTCCTCTCTGCTCTTGACATTCAAGTATGTGATATTTGTTGTGATCATCGTAAATGTGCTTGCATTTGCCATTGCATATCTTCTGACGAGAGGCATGAAGGGGGAGAATTTCTTCCGGGCAGGATTTTTCACGCCGAACCTGATCGGCGGTATCGTACTCGGATATATCTGGCAGTTCGTATTTTCCAGAGTATTTGTGAGTATCGGGGAGAGTACCGGATGGAAGCTTTTTGAAGTATCCTGGCTGTCTGACCCGACCAATGCGTTTATCGCTCTGGTGGTTGTGTCTGTATGGCAGCTGTCCGGCTATATGATCCTGATCTATGTAGCAGGTTTTATGGGGCTTTCCGAGGATGTCATGGAGGCGGCAAGCATCGACGGAGCTTCCGGATTTGTAAAATTAAAGAGCATTATCATGCCGCTCATGATGTCCTCTATTACGATCTGCCTGTTTTTGACCTTGTCACGCGCATTTATGGTATACGATGTCAACCTGTCATTGACAGCAGGTGCGCCGTACGGAACTACAGAGATGGCGGCTATGCATGTGTATGAGAAGGCATTTACATCAAGACAGTTCGGCGTAGGACAATCTGAGGCATTGATCTTATTTATCATTGTTGCATGTATCAGCGGTATCCAGGTATACCTGACTAAGAGACAGGAGGTGGAAGCATAATGAAGCAGACGACGATCGGAGGAACAAAAAGAAAAGCGGCGAATATACTTGCGATGGCAGGACTTATCATTATATTCATCGCATATATGTTCCCGTTTATCATGGTAGTGATCAATTCCCTGAAGCAGAAGAGGGATATTATCAAGAGCCCGTTTTCCTGGCTGTTTACGATTAAAGGACTTTCCTTTGACAACTTTGTAAAGGCATTTACGCAGATGGACTTCTTAAATGCGTTTAAAAATTCGCTGATCGTGACGGTGTCGGCGACAGTGCTGGTGACGCTTCTTGCGGCGATGTTGGCTTACTATATCGTCCGTCACAATAATGGAATCTCAAAGCTTACGTTCGGACTGATGGTAGCTTCCATGATCATCCCGTTCCAGGCGATCATGATTCCGCTTGTGAGCATTTACGGAGGGACTCTGAATCTTTTGAACCACAGGATTACATTGATTTTTTTGCATACCGGATTTTCTATGGCGATGTCGGTCTTCATGTTCCACGGTTTTATCAAGGGAAATGTGCCGCTGGCGCTTGAAGAGGCCGCTTACATAGATGGATGTACGCATTCACAGACGTTTTTTAAGATCGTACTGCCGCTGCTGAAGCCGATCATATCTACTATGGTGATTCTGAACTCGCTGGCATTCTGGAATGATTTCCTTCTGCCGTCTCTCGTACTGACCGACAAGAAGCTGCTTACACTTCCTCTTTCTACCTACAGCTTCTACGGAACCTATTCCGCGGATTATGGTACGATCATGGCGGGGCTGCTGTTGTGCGTAGTTCCGATACTTATTCTGTACGTTGCACTGCAGAAACAGATTATCGGCGGCGTTGTTGC
>CATLEM010000158.1 GCA_949916155.1 uncultured Dorea sp. | reverse complement strand
CCGGTGAATGTTTCTTTAGAGATGCTTGATAAGGAAGCGCTGATGCGTATATTGACAGAACCAAGGAACGCTTTGGTTAAACAGTATCAGAAGATGATGGAGCTTGACGGTGTGGAGCTTACCTTTGACAGAGATGCGCTGGAGCAGATTGCGGATATTTCTTTAAAAAGAAAGACGGGAGCCAGAGGTTTGCGTGCTATTATGGAAGATGTTATGACGGATATCATGTATCATGCGCCGTCAGATGAGACGCTTCAGGCGTGCCGTATTACAAAGGATGCAGTAAACGGTTACAGCCTAGTAGAATGTACACATGCGGCTATTCGTTCTGAAAGTGCATAGTGATAACAGACAGGTTGATCGGCGGATACAGATTCGTATGTGGGGCGGGTGCAAAGGATAGTTGCGCCTGCCTTTTTACTTCGATTTATTAATATGAATCGGGATGATAATCAGGAGAGAAGAATATGGAGAATAATACAAGAACTCTGCCTATGATAGCCCTGCGGGGAATGACGATATTGCCGGAGATGGTGGTGCATTTTGATGTGAGCAGGGAAAAATCACTGGCAGCGATCGAATGTGCTATGGGAGAGCAGCAGAAGCTGTTTCTGACTGCCCAAAAAAGTGCAGATACACAAGATCCGGGTATGGAAGACGTATATGCGACCGGCTGCATCGTTACGATCAAGCAGATCATAAAAATGCCGAAGCGCATGAGCAGGATACTGGTGGCGGCAGATGAACGCGCCCGGTTGAATTATATAGAGGATAACGGGGAATATCTGTATGCAAATGTATCGATTATCGAGGATTCAGATGTTTTTTTCGGGGAGATGAACACGGACGGGGATTCTCTGAATGCGGAGGCAATGGTACTGGGGCTTAAGGATATTTTTAAAGAATATACAGATAAGAATCCTAAAGTATATAAGGAACTTTCGGGACAGCTCGCAGAGCTCAGGGATCTTAAGAAGCTGGTAGATTTTATCGCTGCTAATTTCCCGCTTCCCTATACGCAGAGACAGGAGATCTTAGAGGAAGCGAGCCTGATACGCCGTTATGATATGCTGACGGCGAAGATCCTTCATGAAGTTCAGGTGCAGAACATCAAAGAGGAAATACAGACAAAGGTAAAGCAGCGTGTAGATAAGAACCAACGGGAATATATCCTGAGAGAAGAGATCAGGCTGATCCGTGAAGAATTGGGCGACGACAGTACGGTGTCTGATGCCGACGAATTCGAACAGGCCGTGAAGAAGCTTAAGTCTTCTGAGGAAGTGAAGCAAAAACTTACTAAAGAGATAAAAAGATTCCGCAATATCATGAACAGTCCCAGCGAAACGGGAGTGATCCGGACGTATATCGAGACGATGCTGGAGATGCCCTGGGATAAGACGTGCAAGGAACACAAGGATATCTCTTATGCGAAAAAGGTGCTGGATGAAGATCATTACGGCCTTACGAAAGTGAAGGAGAGGATCCTTGAATATATGGCAGTGCGCGCACTGACAAAAAAAGGCGACAGTCCGATCCTGTGTCTGGCCGGACCTCCGGGAACGGGAAAGACTTCTATTGCGAAGTCTCTCGCGAGAGCGCTCAAACGTCCTTATGTACGTATTTCTTTAGGAGGCGTGAGAGATGAGGCGGAGATCAGAGGGCACCGGAAGACTTATGTAGGAGCTATGCCGGGAAGGATTGCTGACGGTATACGGAGTGCGAAGGTTAAAAACCCTTTGATGCTTTTAGATGAGATAGACAAGGTGAGCAATGATTATAAGGGAGATACATTTTCTGCACTGCTGGAAGTATTGGATAGTGAGCAAAATAAAAAGTTCAGGGATCATTACCTTGAGGTTCCCCTTGATCTGTCAGAGGTTCTTTTTGTGACGACTGCGAATACCCTTCAGACCATTCCCAGGCCGCTGTTGGACCGTATGGAGGTTATTGAGGTATCGAGCTATACGGAAAACGAAAAGCTTCATATTGCTATGGAGCATCTGATACCGAAACAGATGGAGCGGCACGGCCTGAAGAAAAAGCAGCTTGATGTGAGTAAGAAAGCGGTATGGAAGATTGCAAGAAGCTATACGAAGGAGGCAGGAGTACGCCAGCTCGAGAGAAAGCTTGCGGATATCTGCCGGAAGGCTGCAAAGGAGATATTTGAGGAAAAGAAGACTTCTGTACATATTACAGAACGCAACGTCCATCAATATCTCGGAAATGAGCTTTACAGCTACCAGATGGTGAATGATTCAGATGAGGTAGGAATCGTCCGCGGGCTTGCATGGACCAGTGTGGGAGGCGATACTCTCCAGATTGAAGTTAATGTCATGCCGGGTGAAGGAGAGATACTGCTTACCGGGCAGCTTGGCGATGTGATGAAGGAGTCTGCAAGAACCGGGATCAGCTATATCCGTTCTATAGGGAAATCTTACAAAATCGCTGAAGATTTCTTTAAGGTGCATGACGTTCATATCCATATTCCTGAAGGAGCGGTTCCGAAAGACGGGCCGTCAGCGGGCATCACTATGGCAACGGCCATACTGTCCGCGGTCACAGGAAAGAAGGTGCGTGCAGACGTGGCAATGACAGGGGAGATTACTCTCCGCGGAAGAGTGCTTCCGATCGGAGGGCTTAAGGAAAAGCTTCTGGCGGCAAAGAGCGCCGGAATCTGTACAGTTATTGTGCCGAAGGAGAATATGCCGGATATCGAAGAGATTTCTTCTGAGATAACGAAAAAACTGGATATTGTTCCGGTATCGCATATGGATGAGGTGCTGAAAACCGCTCTTGTTAAGCCTAAGAAGGCACATTAATAAAGGGATAAAAAAGGAGTAGTTATGGTAATAAGAAGCGTGAATCTGGAGACTGTGTGCGGGATCACCAGCAGTCTTCCGGATAATCCGTATCCGGAGATCGCATTTGCAGGCAAATCAAACGTAGGCAAATCCTCGCTGATCAATGCATTGATGAACAGAAAGTCATACGCAAGGATATCAGCGACCCCGGGGAAGACGCAGACGATTAATTTTTATAATATTAATGAGGAACTGTATCTGGTGGATCTTCCGGGATACGGCTATGCCAAAGTCTCAGAGAAGGAGAAAGCCCGGTGGGGAAAGCTTATCGAGCGTTATCTTCATGAGTCGAAGCAGCTTAAGGCGGTTTTCCTGCTGATCGATATCCGTCATGCGCCGTCGGCCAATGACAGGACGATGTATGAATGGATCGTGGCAAATGGATACCAACCGGTGATCATCGCCACGAAGCTTGACAAGATTAAGAGAAGTCAGAAGGATAAACAGCTGAAGCTTGTGAAAGAAGGGCTTTGTGTGCTTCCGGGAACGCTCATCGTTCCGTTTTCGTCGGTGAGCAAGCAGGGGAAAGATAAGATCTGGGAATTGGTTGAGACGAAGTTTTTAAAGAAGGAGCAAACGGAGTAGATTTTTCGGGAATTTATGGCGGCGGGGAGAATTTAGGTATGGAGATGAATTTCAAAGAGAAGACGGGAGATGTGAGACCTTATTGGAAAGTGGCGGTAAGTCTGGCTTTCAGTCTGGCAGGGACGGTCCTGTTTCTTGTGATAGGATACAGGATGCTGATATATTTTATGCCCTTTGTGATCGGATGGGTGATCTCATCTATTGCAGCTCCCCTGGTGAATCTTTTGGAGAAAAAAGTAAAGATTATGAGGCGGCTTGGTTCAGCGCTGATCATCATCGGTGTTCTCGCCGGAATTGTGCTTATCGTTTATTTTCTTGCCAGCATACTGATCAAAGAGATTCAGACGCTGATCTGGGATATTCCTTCCTTGTATAAGGACCTTGAGGCAGGCTTTGCAGAGATCGGCGAAGGGATGCAGGGAATTCAGAAAAGGCTTCCAGAAGGAGTCAGCCAGGCGTTTGCCGCAGCGCAGTCTAAGATAGATGCACAGATGGACAGTATCGTGGGAAGTATCAGTACGCCTACAGTGACTGCCGCAGGGAAATTTGCCAAGAAGATTCCGTCTGTACTGGTGGCGACGATCGTGACGTTTATCTCAGCCTATTTCTTTATTGCTGACAGGGAAGAGGTTCTGCGCCATGCAAAAAGGATCACGCCGGATCCCATCGTAATCCGTATGACGATGGTCTGTGATAATTTAAAATACGCAATCGGCGGATATTTTAAGGCACAGTTTAAAATCATGGCAGTTGTATTTGCACTTCTGGTTATAGGCTTTATGATCATGGGGCTGAATTTTACTTTCTTGTTGGCAATACTGATCGCTTTTTTGGATTTCCTCCCCTTTTTCGGCACGGGGACTGCGCTGCTTCCGTGGGCAGTCTATAAGTTTCTTGTGGGGAATTATAAGATGACGGCAGGACTTCTGATACTCTATGGGGTGACGCAGCTTGTCCGTCAGCTTATACAGCCGAAGCTTGTCGGGGACAGTATCGGGATGAATCCGCTGCTTACGCTGGTGTTCCTTTACATCGGATATAAGACTGGCGGGATATTCGGGATGATCTTTGCGGTTCCGGTAGGTATGATCGTCATCAATCTGTATAAAGCGGGCGCTTTCGATTATATTCTTGATGATGTGAGGATCCTGACGGAAGGTGTGTTAAGCCTACGCCGGAATAATGAGAGACAGCCGTGACAGTATGTCAGCAGTCGGTTCTTGATGTCTGTTTTCCGGCAATAATGTCTGCCGTTTGGAAAAGAAGAAAAATATAATGATGGGAAGGTTGGTATTCGTATATGACAGAGAAGATGAAAGAAATATCGGATATGGCAGGGAAGATGAAAGAAAAGGCGGTGATCATCATAAACGGCCGCGGAGGTACCGGGAAGGATACGCTGTGTGGTTTTGCGGACGGGATTTACCGTACAGTAAATGTATCAAGTGCAGAGCCTGTGAAAGAGATTGCCCGGCGTTACGGCGGATGGCAGGGTGAGAAGGATGAGAAGTCCCGGAAATTCCTGGCAGATCTAAAGCGTCTTTTTTCGGATTACAATGATCTGCCTTTAAAGTATCTTGTCAGAGAGTATGAAAAATTTTTGACAGATGAAAATGAGATTATGTTTGTACATATCCGGGAGGCAAAAGAGATTGACAAATTCAGGGAGTATGTAAAGATTCCCTGTGCCGTTCTTCTGGTGCGAAGGAGCAGTGTAAAGCAGCAATGGGGTAACGAATCCGATGATAATGTGGAGAGTTATTCTTATGATTACTGTTATGACAATGACAGGGAGCTTGCCGAAGCAGAGACAGATTTCCAGGTTTTTCTCAGAAAAGTTGTGGCAGAGATCTGCGAAGGGTAAAAGTATGGAACAGTTAAGTTTGTTTGATAACAGGGAAAGGAACGCGCCCCTGGCAAGCCGGTTAAGGCCGCATACGCTGGAGGAATACGCGGGGCAGAAACATCTGGTGGGGAAAGGAAAGATCTTGCGGCGCCTGATTGAGGATGACCAGATATCTTCCATGATCTTCTGGGGACCGCCGGGAGTGGGAAAGACAACGCTTGCCAGAATCATCGCCGAGTGCACGAGGGCGGAATTTGTGGAGTTCAGTGCCGTGAACAGCGGCGTTAAAGAGATCAGGGAAGTGATGGCGCAGGCGGAGCAAAACCGGAAGATGGGCATCCGCACGCTGCTTTTTGCCGATGAGATCCACCGGTTTAATAAGGCCCAGCAGGATGCATTCCTGCCTTTTGTGGAGGCCGGGAGTATCATACTGGTGGGGGCGACGACGGAGAATCCTTCTTTTGAGATCAACGCGGCTCTTTTATCCCGGTGCAAAGTATTTATCCTGAAAGCCCTTGAGGAAAAAGATCTGGAAGAACTGCTCTTACATGCGCTGGAGAGCCCGAAGGGGTTTGGAAATATGAAGATCGATATTGCAGGATCTCATCTGTCGGCAATCGCCCGGTTTGCCAACGGGGATGCAAGGACGGCTCTTAATACGC
>CATLEM010000157.1 GCA_949916155.1 uncultured Dorea sp. | reverse complement strand
CATCGGCATACTGGGGTTCTGTGTGTTTGCCGGATATTCGCCGGTGATGCTCCGTATGCTGTACCCGTCGCTGGCCTCCGCATTTTTTACAACATACTGCGTAAATGAACAGACACCGCTTTTTAACTATGTTTCACCGGTGTCTCTGTCAAGTCTCCTCCTTAGATCCGGGGATATGTGGAAATGGAGAGAGCATATCCTGCATTTTGCGGCGATCGGTGTATGGATAGTGCTTCTTCTTGTCATCTGCTATCAGCTGTTTGAGCGCCGGGCTTCGGAGACGGCAGGGAAGGCGATGGCGTTTCCGGTGTGGAATCCGGTTATCCGGTTTCTCCTGGTGGTTCCGGGGGCTATTTACGCTGGATTATGCCTCTATGCCGTATCATTTACATCTTTTCAGCCGTGGATCATCGTAGGTATAGTTATCGGAGGTTTCTTTTTCCATGGTGTGATCGAGTGTATCTACCGGTTTGACGTCAGAGGCTTATGGTCGAATAAGCGGCAGATGCTGGCATCTATAGGTATCTCCTTCCTGATCGTGGGATTTTTCTGGCTGGATGTGGGCGGATATGACAGTTATTATCCGAAGGAGGATGAGCTTTCTGCTATTCTGATCGATGATCCGGCTACTTCTTATAATTCTTTCTGGGGCAAGGAGAGAAACGGAGTGACTGGAGATGCCATGAGCGGGACTCTTGGTCTTCTCGACAAGATCATTCAGGAAAATGATGCGAATACAGACATTTCCGATGAGGGCAGCGGAAATTACTCTCTCTATACATTCAGCTACAAGCTGAAAAACGGGAAGGAGGAGAAGCGTCAGTATACCCTCTCGCCAAAGCTTCGGGATGAACTGATGAGCGAGGTCTTTGATACGATGGAGTACAAAAAAGACAGCTATTCTCTTTATACAGCAGACTGGTCTTTGGTCACGGATGTGCAGGTCTGCTATCCGACCCGGACAGAGACACTGGATATGACGAAAGAGCAGAGGTCAGAGCTGTTCCGTATCTATCTGGAAGAGCATGCCGCGCTGAACTACAAGACGGCAAAGACGATGCTTCCTTTCGGAGGTCTTGCTATTACCCACAATTTCAGCGATGGCAGTGTACTGGCGGAATATACTTCGGATGTGGATACTTATTACCTGTATCCTTCTTTTAAAAAGACGATCAGATATCTGCAGGAGGAACTAGGCGTGGAGCTTAAGACATCTATGAAAGATATCCCGATTAATCATCTGCAGGTGTCCAGATATTCGCTGGATGGAGACAAAACAGAAAGCTTTGATATCTTTGACGAGGAATTTATCAACTCTGTCAAGGACAGATTCTGCTATGGGGATGATATGTGGATCGGCGGGATCGATCAGGCAGTGGATACGAGCGTTGATCTGTCCGCGACCGTATCCACGGAAGACGGGGATGAGAGCATCATTGTCTATACGGATCATGAAACTATGGAGAAAATAAAAAAGCAGGGGACTTTCGAGTAGTTTTTTCAGAAATCCGGTATGATTTTTTTGCAGGATATGTTATGATGGAATCAGTCTTTTGGGGCTGGTTCCAATTCTTTATTCCGGCGGGATGTAAAGAGCTGTCTGTGAACAGTTTCTGAAGGATTGGGCATGTTTTGCAGTATGTAGTCAGATTACAGGAAAGGAAAAAGAGATGAGCAGGGAATCAGAAGTAGATGTTGAAGTGGAATTAGAGATTGACGTTGTCACACTGATGACAGACGAGGGAGAGGTTGACTGCGGCATTATCACAGTGCTTGAACTGAATGATAAAGAGTATATCGCGGTCTCTCCGTTAGACGAGGACGGGGAGTTGTCGGAGGAGATCTGGTTCTATCAGTTTGAAAGAGATCCGTCCGGCGGGGACGAGCACGATCTTATCTTTATCGAGGATGAGGACGAGTACGATCAGGTGATCGAAAAGTTTGATGAATGGGTGGAGGCTCTGGAAGCTGCGGAAGATTAGAAAATACTGCATCAGGGGTATAGTATTATACCCCTGTCTTTAATGTGAGCTTTACGGTGAACAGCGATGATGTCCGGGACACATGAAGTTCTCCGTCCAAGAGGCGCATCATCTTCCGGACGCTTCTTAATCCGATATTATTGTTATCCTCGCGGGAATGTTCTTCTTTGACCGCGTTTCTTACAGTGACGGTAAAGGTATCTTTTTGCATGGCAAAGGATATGAAGACCGTCTTTTTTTTGTCCCCGTATTTGAAAATATTGGAAAACAGATTGTAGAGGATCCGTTTTATCATAGTCTTGTCGGTCTTTAAGGCAGCAGAGGTTTCATCAAACTGAAGCTTGGCTGCAAAGCCTGCCAGCCGGATAAAATCCGCGTTCTCCTTTAAGCACTGCCGGATAAAGCCGGCAGAGGTATAGGAATACTCCGGCAGTTCATTTTCCTCTGATACAAGGGCATACTCAAACATCCGGTCAGTCAGCTCCTTGATATCCTTCGTCTTTTTCAGGCACCGGTCCAGATATTCCTCCCGAAGGGCGGGATTTTTCTTCAGTTTTATCACCTCAAGATAGCCGTTCAGTATAGTGAGAGGAGTCCGGAGGTCATGGGACAGAGCAGTGATCAGATCCTGGTTAGCCTGACGGCTCTCCTGTTCTTTTTCTATATTGTCATTGAGAACGGTTCTCATACTGTTCAGTTCTCTTGCAAGTATACCGATCTCATCGCCGCCGAAGTCCGGTACGGGATGGCTTAAGTCGCCGGAGGACATGACAAGGATTTCTTTTTTCAGCGCCTGCACGGATTTCATCTTCCGGTTTAAGAAAAAAAGGACGGTGGAGAAAAAAAGCAGGACGGAGACAGAAAGACAGATGACCATATAAGGGTATACGACTGTCTCACGCTTATAATCCATGATGAGAGCGCTTCCGGAGCCGTTTTTGAATGTTAAGGGGATATACCGGAAATCTTCAAAGCTCTTGTCGGTGAGCTGGTCAAGAAGGCCGTAGAGGGGAAAGAAGAAACTATGATTTTCAATGATCTCAGCTTCCCTTGTCGTACGGTGATAGCCGTCCTCGAGCCCGTATATAGAGATGGCGGTGTACTTATCTGCTAAGTCAAGGAGTGGGCCAAGCTTTTTGATCCGCTCATCATCGTCTTCGGATTCGGGCAGTTCATAGTGCGGAGCCTCCTGATAAAGTCTGTCTGCCAGCATCAGGGCGTCGCCGTAGGTGTGGTAGTAAGAACCTAGCCCTAGCAGATTGAATACAGCGAATTTGTTCATCCAGAGTAATTCAAATACCCCAAAGGACATGACGAGGGCACACAGGATCAGCACTGCGAACTGCGTGCGTATCCTCCAGCAGGAGATTCTTTTTTTCAGTTTCTTAATCACATCGATACCCCCTTCCCCATACCGTTTTGATTAAAACCGGATTTTTCGGATCTTTTTCAATCTTGCGGCGCAGATTGCGGATGTGGACCATGACAGTATTGGCAGCGCCGTAATAATAAGGCTCGTCCCATACGGTCTCATAGAGGCGCTGGGCAGAGAAGAACTGCTTCTGGTTTTTGATGAGCAAAAGCAGCATGGCGTACTCTGTACCAGTGAGAGTGAGAAGCTTTCCTTCTGAAAAGACCTGTTCTTTGCCTTCATCGATCTCTAGGTGATGGTAGCAAAGCTTTCTTTCCGGGGCAGCATTGCCTGCGCCTGATCTTGCACCGATGCCTGGTTTGGAGGCAAATGATTCGTCCTTTCCTTTGTAGATCTGGTATCTTCTGATCAATGCCTTGCTCCGTCCGATCAGCTCATTGTAGGAAAAAGGCTTTGCCAGATAATCGTCTCCTCCGCTGGAAAAGCCCAGAGTCTTGTCGCTGTCCTTTGTCCGGGCGCTTAAGAACAGGATAGGAGCATTGCTTTTTTTCCGGATCTCAAGGCAGGTCTGATAGCCGTTCTTCCCTGGCATCATAATATCAAGAATGATCAGGTCAAAATCAATCCTGGCGGCGAAGCCAAGCGCTTCCGCGCCGTCTTTTGCTTCGCAGATCACGAAGCCTTCTCCTTCTAATAATACATGTATGATCTCCCGGACCTCCGGGTTGTCGTCTACGATTAAGATATGCGGGTTGTCCGTCATATGTCTGTCACCTCTCTTCTTAAATATTCTAACAGATATTCAGAAAATATCTGCATGTTCTTAAGAATTTTTAAGATTTGATTTTGGTATTTCTTAAGGGATGGGGATTAGAATATGAGACTAACGGAAAAAGTCATATTATGGGACTTTTTTTGAATGTAAGGATGACAGCGGAAAGGATGGAAAAGACAGCCATGAAAAAATATGTTTACTATTCTGATCAGCGCCGCGATATATGCGCCGGATTTATGCTTTGCGCATGTACCGTGTTTATCACCTGGTTTTTCTGTGTGAGGCACGGAATGTTCGGCTCTAAGGTGGACTGGATCAGCCAGCACAGCGTACTGCCGGATTATTTCCGGAGGCAGTTTTATGAGACGGGAGAGCTTTTGCCGGAATTTGCGGCAAATATCGGGGGCGGACAGAATATCTATAATTTTTCCTACTACGGGCTTTTAAGCCCGGCAGTGCTGCTGTCCTATCTGCTGCCTTTTGTGAAGATGTCTGATTATCTGATGGCGGTGGAGTTCTTAAGCCTTACGGCTTCCGTACTGATTTTCTACCGGTGGCTCTCAGGCTGCAGTATACCGGCAGAGGACAGTAAAGAGCGCAGATTTGACCGTAAGGTATGTTTCCTTGTTTCAGTTATCTTTCTGATGTCAGGACCGATGGTGTACCAGTCCTATAATCAGATCATGTTCGTCAATTACATGCCATTTCTGTGTATGGGGTTTCTCGGGACAGACAGGTATTTTCGGGACGGAAAGCGCGGACTGCTTACGGTCAGCGTATTTCTTATGATCATGACAAGCTTTTATTTCAGTATCGGCGGTATGGGGGCGCTTTGCCTGTACGGGCTGCACCGGTATGTCAGAGACTGCAGGCATAAGAATCATGTGAAAGAGACAACAGCTTTTCTACTGCCGTTTTTTACGGCGGTGATGATGAGCGGAGTGCTGCTCATCCCGACAGCGGCGGCTTTGGCAGGCCGTGGCGGCAGTGAGGGTGCGAAGTTATCGGAGCTTTTTGTACCTGAATTTTCTGCGGGGCGCTTGTTCTATTCGCCGTACGGGATCGGCCTTACGACATTATCCTTTACGTCGCTTATGGCCATGTGTTTCTTTCGCAGATGGCAGGAGCGTATCCTGGCGTGGGGATGCACAGCCGTCCTGACTGTGCCCTTTTTTGCCTATGTGCTGAACGGAGGCCTCTATGTGCGGGGGAAGGTGCTGATTCCTTTTCTGCCCCTTCTCTGCTATGTGACTGCCTATTACGTGAACTGGCTGATGGCCGGGCAGGGGAGGGCAGAGAAGTCAGAAAAGACATTGTCCTGTCCGGCAAAAATGCGCAGGGCGGTCCGGGAAGCGCAGCCGTTTCTGGTCACGGCTGCTTTCCTGTGGATATATTGTGTCCGCAGAGGTATGGGAGAGTGTGAAAAAGTACTGTTGGCAGACAGTGTGCTGATGCTGTCAGGATTTGTGTTGTTCCGGGCCTGGAAAAATGTGTATGTGCTGCTGATCCTGCCTGTCCTTATTCTCGCGTTATCCGGAAACCGGTGCCATATGCAGGCGGAAAATTATCTGGACTGGAAATTTTATGAAAAGGTGACCGATGAAAGAGCAGAGGAACTGATAAAGAAGACGGTGAAGTCGGAGAAAGGATTCTACCGGACAGAGCAGTTCGGGACGTTGGATGAGAATGCCGCGGATATCAACCGTATATGGGATACAGGGCAGTATGTGTCTTCTATCTATTCTTCGTTATATAATCAGGATTACCGGCAGTTCCGGAAACAGTTCGGAGCAGAGGAGCCTTACCGCAATTTTCTTATGCAGCCGTCTCTTGAGAATCCGGTATTCCGCAGGTTTATGGGGGTAAAGTATGTCGTTTCAGACGGAAAGGTGCATGAAAA
>CATLEM010000156.1 GCA_949916155.1 uncultured Dorea sp. | reverse complement strand
TGTGACACTGGAACAGGTATTAAAATCATCATCCACCACCAGTGCACGCTTTCCCTCAAGTTCCGGTACGGATACCTGCTTTATCTGGCCGGAACAGATATTGAACCTTAAGGATACCGTAAAGCGGGTTCCTTTTCCTTCCTCACTCTCAACAGAGATCGTACCGCCCATCATATCCACGATATTTCTCGTGATGGCCATCCCAAGCCCTGTCCCCTGGATCCCGCTCACTGTACTTGACCGCTCGCGCTCGAAAGGCTCAAATACGCGTTCCAGAAATTCCCTGCTCATGCCGATTCCCGTGTCTGTCACCTGAAATTCAAAGGCAGCGTTTCCGTCCTTTGCCCTTCCTTTCTGGATGATCCGCACGCTTACCGTCCCGCCGGGCTTTGTAAACTTCATGGCATTGCTTAAAAGATTAAGAAGAACCTGGTTAAGCCTGAGCCTGTCGCAGAACACATATTCATTTACCACATCCACTGTATCAATGGAAAACTCAAGCTGCTTTGACGTGATATCTGCCTGCACGATTGTCTTAAGCTCGTGCATGATCTCCGGAAGGGATACCTCTTCTTCCTCAATCTTCATCTTTCCGCTCTCAATCCGGCTCATATCCAGTACATCGTTGATCAGGCTCAGCAGATGCCTGCTGGAAGTAGAGATCTTTGCCAGATAATCCTGTACCTGCTCAGTATGCTCAATATGTGTTGCAGCAAGAGACGTAAAGCCTATGATGGCGTTCATGGGCGTGCGGATGTCGTGAGACATATTGTTTAAAAAGGTTGTTTTTGCTTTATTGGCATACTGCGCCGCAGCCAGCGCTTCCTCAAGCTCCGTATTCTGCCGCTCGAGCTGCACGGCCATCCTCTTTTCGTCATCGATATCCACAAACAGCCCAACGAAAGTGATCGGCGAACCGTCCTCCCTCCTTGACAGCCTTCCCGCTGCGTGAAACCACCTCCATCCGGCATGCCGCGTGTGAAGACGGTATTCCACGTCATAAGTCTTCTCACCGGCATAATCCTTTACCGTATCCCAGTATTCCTTAAGAATCCTCTCTTTGTCTTCTTCATGAAGAAGGTCCGACCAAGACTCCAGCCTATTTGGAAATTCTTCCTCGCTTTTATAACCTAACATCTCACGGAATACCTCAGACCATGTGCAGGAAATCATCTGCGCATCCTTATCGAACTCCATACTCCAAAGTCCTGAACCCATGGCAGCATGGATATTCTCCATCGCCACCTGTTCCCGTTCGATCTGGGCATAAGCTGCCCTTATCCTGTTCCCGTCTTCTCTCTCCTGCTCCAGTATGATCCCGGCACTTTTCTTTGATTGATAGATCAGTACCAAAAATACGCCCAGCATCGCAAGAACCGTGATGATGATCTGTATAATACTGCGCCGCATCATATCAGAACTGATGGAACTTATCTGAGAATTGATAACATTATCCTGGATCAGGATGGAGAGCATCCAGTTCGTTCCCTCCACCGGAATATAGCAAAGATCTTCTTTGGCATCCCCGTAGTAAAAGGAAATATGCCCGGACCTGCCGTTTTTAAAATCATCCTCCATCTGCCTGACGCTGTGACCGCCTGCCATATATGCATCTTTAAGAACCGAAAAGAGATTGTTTCCTGCCTTCAGATGCCCAAAGTCTGTGTTCGTCAGGCTCTCGCCGTTGCGGTAATACAGATTGCAGTAGGTCTCATTTTCATTTGCCTGCAAAGTCAGAGAGCTTAACATATTTTCAATATTGATCTGGATAAAACATACTTTGATCCGGGAACCCTGAAATACGATTCCTTCTACAGGCGTTGCCAGTACGACCTGCTTCTTTGCTCCGTACAGATTGGATGTACTGACAATGGGGCCTGTCAGTTCCTCTGACAGAAAGCTGTACCGGCTGAGGCCGGAGGCTGTGCTGTGCTTTGTATAGACAATTCCGTTTTCATCCACGAAAGCGAACTTTTCCACTTTATACAGCTTCCTCATTTCACCTAGATAGCTGCGAAGCGCTTCCTGGGACTTTAGGTCGGAAGGCTCTAATATATCAAGCGCATTCTCTATAAAATCAAAATTATTTTTTATTTCTTCCTGAACTACCTGTACCCTCCGTCCCGCAAGTTCCTCGAGATAAAATTCGCTGACTCTGTTTACCGCCTGGTCAGTGCCGATTCTCGCTTTATTCGCCGCCCAGACAGCAGTAAAAAGAAGGATAACGGTTATTATTATTCCTCCCCAGAGAGCTAATTTAGCTGTCTGTCTGTTCTGCTTTCTGCTGATATCTTTATTCCGTAACTGACTCATGATTTTTCCCGCCGTTTCTGTCCATTTTCCTAATCCATCTCACCGTAAAGCATCCGAAGCATCGCCGAAGCATCATTTCGGTATATGATCGTAGTCTTCTCCTCCGTTTTTTCCGGATATACTTCTCCCGGAAGAAGTCCGTCCGCAATCTTGACTGCTGTCTGAACCGTATTAAAGCCGATGGAATAGCAGTCCTGAACGCCGAGAGCATAGATCTTCCCCTCCCTGAGATACCGCAGTGCCTCCTGGTCATGGTCCATCCCTACGATCACAATATCCTTATCCCGTCCATCCTCGATGACCGCCCTCGCCGCTCCCACCGGATTGCTCATATTGCAGCAGACAATTCCCGCAAGGTCTCTATGCTTTGCTAAAAATTCCTTTGTAAATGCATATGCCTTCTCTGCGGAATCTTCATCATAAGCGGTCTCTACGATCTCCAGATCAGGATACTTTTCCGCCACATCCCGCGCGCCGAGTGCTCGCTCCTCATGACAGGGGGCACCCTTTGTCCCCACTAAAAGAGCGATCTTTCCCCGATAGTTAAGCTTCTTGCAGAGCGCTTCTGTCAGACTGGCTCCGTCCTCATAGTTATGTGTATTTCCCACATAGGCAATACGCCGGCACCCATCCTCCCTTGAGGCATCGGAACTTGAAAATGTCATAACCTTATGTCCGATGTCAATCAATCTGTTGATCACCGGCGTGACCGCCTGAACATCCGCCACATCCACACCGATGACATCAAAGTCCCGCTCAGCAGCATCTTCAAGACGTCTGATCTGATCTTTAGCTGAAGCAGCATCCGGCGCAAGATACTCATAGCTTATGTCAATTCCCATATCCTCATACTGTCCTGCCGCATCCTCGATCCCAAAGGCAACTGCATCCCACCAGGGATGGACGACTTTATATGTAAAATAAAAATTATATTTTTTCTTCAAGGGCTGGTAACTGTCCAGTTTTTGGTCAAACTTAACCGCATCTTTCGTATCATCGCTTCCCTTGCCGTCCCCGGCTCCGTCAAAAAGTTGTCCCTCCTCAGACACGGGATTTGCACCCTCTTTTGCGGTACTCGCGCATCCTGCCAAAAAGCAGCTAAAGCCGACGGCAGTCAGCAGGACGATCCATTTCCGCGGCAGTCTCAGAAACTTATTTTTTCCAGCAAACATGGCTGAAGCGCCTCCCTTCTGGTGATCTTCGCTTTTCTATATTACATCTATTGTAACAAAAAATACACAAAAATCCTACAAAATAATCATGTTATACAAAAAAAGATGGCCGTATGATGACCATCTTTTTTACTGCTTCGTGCCGAAAGGTAATCTCTCTGTCCTGTACACAATTATTTTCTTAAGCCTAATCTCTCAATAAGAGTACGATATCTCTCAATATCTATCTTCTTAAGATACGCAAGCAATCCTCTTCTCTGTCCAACCATCTTAAGAAGTCCTCTTCTCGAATGGTGATCCTTCGGATTCGCCTTAAAATGCTCTGTCAGATCATTGATCCTTGCTGTCAAGATAGCGATCTGAACCTCCGGCGAACCGGTATCTCCTGCTGTCCTTCCGTAATCTGCTACAATCTTTTCTTTCATCTCTTTTGAAATCATGTTTAAAATCCTCCTTAAAACTATATTACACCGCCAGATATTAAGTAATGGCTGGAGTTTTCCAATTACCGAATACCGGCTCTCACATTGAAATATATTATCATAATTCTCCCTGCATGTAAAGGGGAAATTATAATTCATCTTCGATCCGGTCTTCTTCCCTGCTGTCAAAAGGTTCGATGATCGCAAATGCGATATTGGTCGCGTGGTCCGCCACACGCTCTAAACCTGAAACGGTATCCGAGAAGATCATACCTGACATCGGGGTGCATTTATTTTTCGCCAGACGCTTTACATGCACTTTCTGGAGATTCCTCTCCTGCTCATCGATCTGATCCTCCAGTGCGAGGATTTCCTTCATATGGCGCTGATTACTGTTAGTGAACATATCCAGAGAATACTCGAACAAGGTGATCACATCCTTCATCATGTCCCGAAGCTGCCGCTTGGCCTTGTCACTGAGATCCACATTCTCCCGTATCCGGGTTACCGCTGAATCCGCCAGATTCTCCGCATGGTCGCCGATCCTCTCGATATCATTCACCACATGAAACAGTCCGCCAAGCTTCTCCGCATCCGCAAGAGGAATGTCTATCTCGTTCACCTTTACAAGATAATCCGTGATCTTGCTGTTCATAAAATCGATATAATCTTCTATCTTATAGACTTTATCGAGCTTCTCTTCATCCTTTTCGCACAGAGCATCCATTCCAAGTTCCAGATTGGCAATCGCCACCTTTCCCATATGCTCGATCTCATGGATCGCATCCATAACTGCCGTTGACGGAGACATGAGAGATTTCTGGATGTAAAGGAGCTCATATTCGTCTTTGCCTTCATTATCCGTACCCGGAACCGCTTTGTAGGTAAGCTTGACGATCCAGCCCATGAACGGAAACAGCATCGCCACCTCAAATACCTTCATCAGTGTATGTACGTTAGCGACTGCCCGGGAAAGGCTTCCCCCTGATACTGCCAAAAGAGCGTCTGTGATCGGATTTAGTGCCGCGATCAGGATCACAAACATGATCGCTGAACCGATAACATTGAAGAAGAAATGTATCAGCGCAGCACGTTTTGCATCCTTCTTTCCGCTTAAGCTTGCCGCCAGGGCAGACACACAGGAACCGATATTACATCCAAGGATCATAAACGGACAGATCCTGAAATCTAAAAGTCCCTGTGAAACCATCAAAAGTATGATACCTACTGTTGCGGAGGAACTCTGTAAGACAGAAGTGATCACTACTCCCACACATATCGCCGCAAACGGGTTTTTCAATGATGCGAGGAAATTCAGGATAGCCGGTGATTCCTTGACTGCTTCCATGCTCTCTCCCATGATCCTAAGCCCCATGAACAGTATACCAAAGCCTAAGATCACTTCCCCAATCTTTTTGACACTCTGTTTTTTGCTGAACATCGTCATCACCACACCGATGATCACGATCAACGGTGCGATGTCAGACAGATTAAAAGCAATGAGCTGTCCAGTCACCGTCGTACCGATATTTGCCCCTAAGATCACTCCTGATGCCTGCATCAGATTCATAAGGCCAGAGTTAACGAAGCTTACTACCATCACTGTAGTTGCATTTGAAGACTGGATGATCGCAGTAAAGACAATTCCTACTACCATACCGATAAAGCGGTTCTTTGTAAAAAATTCAAGAATACTCCTCATCTTGGCGCCGGCCGCCTTCTCTAAGCCTTCGCTCATCAGCTTCATGCCATAAAGGAAAAAGCCTAATCCACCAAATAACAAAAATACCTCTGTCATGCTCATTTGTATAATTCTCCTTCTACTCTATCCCAAAGTATCTTTTCGCATATGCAATATCCTTATCGACCTGGGCTTTCATCTCTGCTATGCTGCCAAACCTCTGCTCCGGCCTCCGGAAACGACGGTGGTTCCACCGCTCCTGCGGAGAAGAAGACCTTTACCGTTGGCATGGAATGCAACTATGCCCCCTTTAACTGGACCCAGGTGGAGGGTGACGACTATTCGGTGGCCCTGGAAGGCGCTGGACACGCCGGCGGCTACGATGTGATGATGGCAAAGACCCTGGCGGAAAAGATGGGCGCCACTTTGGTCATCTAAAAGCTGGCCTGGGAGGGACTGGAGCCCGCCGTCACCTCCGGGGAGATTGACGCTATCATCGCCGGCATGACCGCCACCCCGGAGCGCAAGGAGAACGCCGATTTCACCACCCCCTACTATGAAT
>CATLEM010000155.1 GCA_949916155.1 uncultured Dorea sp. | reverse complement strand
TTCCGCTGTTCTTAAACGCGGAACCCAGCTCCCCGACCATCAGCGCGTACGGGATAAAGTAAAGGCCGAACATCAGCACCCAGCTTAGCACGACCTGAATCCCGTTAAAGTAAATAAATCCGTTTAATACATTTCCAAATCCCCATACCGTCGAAAATGCCATGAAGGCCAGCGCGGTCCATTTTATCTTCTTTGTATCAGACATTATCGTCTCCTCCATATCTTCTTACTCAGCAAACTGCCGGATGATGTCCATTACGATCTTCACTGCCAGATCCATACCTTCTACGGTAATATGCTCATACACGCCGTGGAAAGCATACCCGCCGGTTCCAAGGTTCGGACACGGCAGGCCTTTAAAGCTTAACCTTGCCCCGTCCGTGCCGCCGCGGATCGGCGCCACATCAGGCTCCACGCCTGCTGCCTTCGTCGCCGCAAGGGCATATTCAACAAGCTGGTAGCACGGCTCAACCATCTCCCTCATGTTCCGGTAAGACTCAGTAATCTCCACCTCAACCTTACCCTCGCCGTACTTCTCGTTCATCTTTGCCGCGATCCGGCGCAGTCTCTCCTCCCTCGCCCGGAAATTCTCCCGGTCAAAATCCCGGATGAAATATTTCATCTTCGTCTCGGTCACATTTCCGCTGACACTCACCAGATGGTAGAAGCCTTCATAGCCCTCCGTCGTCTCCGGGCGCTCATCTGCCGGTAACATCTGATGGATCTCCGCCGCCAAAGTCTGGGAATTCACCAGCACATCCTTTGCCGTCCCCGTATGTACGCTCACCCCGTGAACAGTGAACACCGCCGTGGACGCGTTGAAGTTCTCATACTGGATCTCGCCCTCTGCGCTTCCGTCCAGCGTATAGCCGTAGTCCGCGCCAAAGCCCTTCACATCAAAATGCTTCGCGCCCCTGGCGATCTCCTCATCCGGCGTAAATCCGATACAGATCTTCCCGTGGGGCATATCTCCTTTCAAAAGTTCCTCCGCTACCGTCAGGATCTCCGCGATACCGGCCTTGTCGTCGGCCCCCAGAAGCGTCTCGCCGTCCGTCACGATAAGTGTCCTGCCTTTAAGTCCCGCAAGATGGGGGAAATCTGCCGCGCTTAAGACCTTATCCCCACACCCAAGTTTCACGTCTCCTCCGTCATAATTCTCAATGAGCCTCGGCTTAATATTCTCCCCCGAGGCATCCGGCGCAGTATCCATATGGGCGATCAGCCCAATGGCCGGCTTTCCTTCACACCCCGGCGTCGCCGGAATATACCCGTACACATACCCCTTGTCGTCCACCCGCGCATCCGCGATGCCAAGCTCTTTCATCTCCTCCGCCAGCATCCTTGCCAGCTCAAGCTCCCGCGCCGCCGAAGGAACCGTCTCACTCCCCTCATCACTCGTCGTCCACACCGGCACATACCTAAGAAATCTTTCATACGCTCTCATAACTAACTTCTCCTTAAATAGATTTATTTGTTCCATTGTAAATCCATTTCCTCATCTTGTAAATTGTCAATTGTCAACAATATACACAATCCCAAATTGTACACAATTCACATCCATCTTAATCACAAACCCGGCACACAGCCCTCCCCACCTTTGCGTCAAGCATCAGGACTGCCTTCCGGTCCGTCACATCATAAAGTTTCACAATCTCTCTAAGCTCTTCTTTTTCATTTTCCAGAAAATCGTCCAGCACATTATCGCATTTCTGCAAAAGCTTTGGCGCAAAGATCCTGGTCTTGCTGTTCTCATTGATCGCCCCGTAGTAGATATCCGCCTCCACAAGATCCTGGAACATGTGGCTTCCGTAGGACAGCTCCGGATTATAACCCACTTTGCTGTAAGCCACCTCACACACCGCGCAGAACTGATGAATATCGCAGTACAGCACCGGCACGCCAAGCTCCGGCGAGGATGTCCCGATCCTTCCCGGCACAAGCAGGATGACATTCCGCTTTTTCCCTTCAAAGGCAGCGTTAATGCGCCCAAGCAGCGTCGCTACCTCAGGCTTTTTACTGTACTCGTATTCATAATATTTCTGCGGGTCAACCCACACGATATAGTCCAGCGATATCTCCCTGGAATAACTGATCGACGTCCTCCGGATATCAAACAGAATCTCATGGTCAATCCCCTCCGGGATGCGGATCACGCCGTCAGCCGTCATCTTCATCGGGCGGCACTGCAGAAGGTTCACTCTCCACCCTCCATCCTCCGCCATGGTCACCGCAAATTCAAGGTCCACCGGGCGGCGGTAGGTTTTCTCCAACACCTTTTCCATGCTCCGGATCATATCAATAAAATCATCGTCGTCCACTAACCCCTGGCAGTCCGCGAAATACACTTTCCGATAGACCCTTCTCTCCGCGAGCCGCTTCTCCGCGTCGGTATCCCGGCTTAGCACCAGCTTCTGATATACCTTCGGAACCTGATGGAAAAGCTTGTCGATCGGCAGAGTCACCAGCTTTTTTTCTTTCAGGTCGATGACGTCAACCTTCCGCTGGGAAAATTTGTGACGGTCCGCCACGGTTGTGCGTATGTTTGCCTTCGCGTGGTCTAAGCTTACCAGTCTCGGATAGTCCCCCGGGGTACGCTCAACCGCTCTCGTCCCGAAGCCGGCCACCATGCGGATCATGCCTGCCTCCGGGTTTAAGTTCTCCGCCCATTTATAAGGGTTGTACGAGCATCCCATCCCGGCCGCGATAGGAAAATACAGATCCCCGATCCGCTGTCCCGCTGCCCGCTGGATCAGTATCCCCATCTTCTCCCGGCTCTCTAAAAGGCCGTGCCTTTTCCGATACTCCAGCGCCTCTTTCCGGTAAACGCTTGCATAGACCCGGCGCACGGCCATATACATCTCCTCAAGCCGCTCGTCAAAGCTCCTCTGATTGCTGCAGAAAACCGACTCGTATTTCCCGGAAAATGCATGGCCGAATCCGTCCTCCATGATACTGCTGGACCGGATGATCAGCGGTTCCTCGTCATAATGGCGCAGGACATCCCCGATCTGCGCCCGCACTTTTTCCGGAAAATCGCCGCCGAGAAGCGCAGCCTCGTATTTTTCCAGGATCTCTCCCCGATCCTCCTTCCTGCAAAGCTCCTGAAGCTTCATACATCCGTTGAACTCCAGATAATCCTCAAAGGTATCCGCCCCGATAAAAAAGGAATGGTGCGGCTCTAAATACTCCAGATACCCGGGCATCCGCACCTCGATAAGCTTCCGGGACAGCAATAGCCCGCATGCTTTTCCGCCCACCTGCCCCCGGCCGATCCTTCGCGATGCGATCTCCTTTAAGTCCTCCTCTGTAAAAAACTTAAGGATCATCCGCTCCATATCCGGCTCGTCCGTCAAAAGCTCATGACACAAGATCCTTTTTTCCTCTCCGTTCAATATCTCTTTTTCCAGGAGTTTTTCCCATTCGTACATATCATCTTCCTCCGCATCCTACATGCAAAAAGTTATCCGTTACTTTAAGTTTAGAGCAGAAACAAGCCGTCCGCAAATACAAAAAAAATAATAATAGATATAACCAAACAGTTATATCTATTATTACTGTTCCCGTGCCGCGTCTTAGCGGATCATTCTGACTGATACAGCCCCCACCAGTATAGTACCGGCAGGATAAAATCCACCGCCGAAAATGCGGTGAATGTCCCGTTAAGTGCCATCTGCACCTCCGACAGAACAAGCAGCGCCGTGTAGATCCCCGCGCAGATCACCGCGCCCTTTTTTGAGCGTCCGCCGAAGCCGAAGATCCCGGCCGTCACAGCGCAGATACAGCTAAGTACGGACATCACCAGATTAAGCGGTGTCAGCACTGTCTCGATCGTGCTCATATCTACTCCGGGTATCTCCCTCATCTTCGGTATCATGATATAGAGCACCGCCGTCCCGAATATGCCAAGTATTGCTGTGATGATAAAAATAACGGATACAACTTTTAATAACTTTGCCGGTTTAAACATCTTTCATTTCCTCCCTTTATTTTTCGCATTTTTACTGTACTTTCGCCGCGCCGTCCCGTCTCTTCACTGCTATCTGTCTCTTCTATCTCCTCACCCTTTACAGGCGTCTCACCACTGCTTCAATGCGTCGATAGGACTCATCCTCGCCGCTTTCCTTGCGGGATAGATGCCGAACACGATCCCTACCCCGCAGGAGAAGCATGTGGTGATGATCACCGCGCCCGGCGACAGCTTTGCGGACAGCCCGCCGATCTTGAGCGCCGATACTGCGCCTGAGACCGCCGCCCCGATCAGTATCCCGATGATCCCGCCGATCCCTGAGATGATCGCCGATTCACACAGAAACTGGAAGATAATGGAAGAAGTCTTTGCACCCAGCGCTTTTCGGATGCCAATCTCCCGGGTCCGCTCTGTGACGGACACCAGCATGATATTCATCACGCCGATTCCGCCCACCAGCAGGGAGATCCCCGCCACGAATACGATAAACGCCGTCACTGCGTCCAGGATCCCGCCCATAGCATTTGCCATGTCCATAGACTGCTGCTTCATGAACAGGTTCTCCCCGTCATTTTTGTGCCGGGCGTCGAGCACCCGGACCGCTGCCTTTCCCACCGCGTTTTCTTCCTCATTTTCCCCAAGGAATATACTGAGGGACTGGAAGTCCTCCACCCGTTCGCCCCAGCTTTCCACTACGGTAAAGGGAAGTTCCACATACACCGGCATCGCCATGCCGAACATCTTCATCACTTCCTGGTTGGCCGCCATCACTTCCGGGTCGCCGTCGCGCACGCCTTTTATGGTCAGCGTCACGATCGCATCCTCCATCATCAGTTCAACATCCATCCCCACCACTTCTGCCGTACCGAACAGGTACAGGGCGCTGGCTTTATCAAGGACACAGACTGCCGCACCGTTTGCCACGTCTTCCTCGGAAAAATAAGAGCCGTACAAAAGCTTAAGCTGCGCCGGGTCTGCCTCGGCATCCGGAGTCGTCAGCACCACGTAGGCTTCAAAACTTCCCTTTCTCGTCTCTATATTGCCGAACACCATCCTGCTGGACGCCACGCCTTTCGCGCGCTCTCCGAGGGACGCCTTCACTGCCCCGAGATCCTCCCAGGTGATCAGCTCCGTCTGGTTCGTCTCCTCGGGATTCGGCACCACGGTCACCGTCTTAACCTCCGTACTGGACATCACGTCCGCTTTCAGCCCGTTTCCGATGGACACGATAGTGATCACGGAAGAAATGCCGATGATGATGCCCAGCATGGTAAGGAAAGAACGTCCTTTGTTCTCTTTGATATTGTAAAGCGCCATCTTTATATATTCGCCAAACTGTCCCATACCTCTACTCCCTGTCTTCTGTTTGTTTTTTTCCTTTATCTGCCGTATCCTGAGACCTGACCGCCGTTGCTTTCATTCCCTCTTTCAGATTACCGGATATATCTGAAACCACCTGCTCTCCTTCATTGATTCCTGAAACAATCTCTGACATACTTGCCGAGCAAACTCCTGTTTCCACTTTCCGCTTCAACACCGTGCCATTTTTAATCACATAGACAAAATCTCCGTCAGCTGCAGTATTGATCACCTCATTGGGAAGGCACAGAACGTCTTCTTTTTCAGCCACCGTCATATTTACCTTCGCACTGACTCCTATACAGATATCTTCATCAGGATTATCGATACGAATCTTTGCTCCGATGACCGGATTCCCTTTTTCATTCACCAAAGCTATCTTATTGACTGACTCCAGCGTACCCTGATAGGTATGCCGCCCGATTGTGATCAAAGCTCTCTCCCCCGGCGCCAGATTTTCAAAGTCTCCCGCAGACACTTCAAGCTCCACACTCACGTCCCGGTTGCTGACCAGCGTAAATAATTCGCCGCCCTGGACTGCCTCGCTCCCCTCCAGAACTTTCACGTCAGAGATAATGCCGTCAAACTCTGCGCGTATCCCCTTCTTCCCTTTCTCAAGAAGCTCTTCTGCAGAAAGCTCTGCAAGCTTCGCCATCTCCTCAGAAACCTTCATGTTCTTAATCTGTGCAGATGTCAGACCGGCATCTGTGCCAGTCTGACGGCTGTTTTCTGCCTGCGCCAGACTGGATGTCAGCGCTTCAAGCTCCTGTTCGGCCTGGACCAGGGACTGAGCCGCTCCTGAACTTATGTCTGCGCCGTCTTCTCCTCCGAGCTGCTTTAA
>CATLEM010000154.1 GCA_949916155.1 uncultured Dorea sp. | reverse complement strand
CCGGGCGGCCGAGACGTATGGGGTGGTTTGACTGCGTGGCATCAAAGTACGGGTGCAGGATGCAGGGGGCGACAGATGTTGCTTTTACGGTGCTGGATGTTCTCGGATATCTTGATGAGATTCCGGTGTGTGTCGGATATGAGATCGGCGGGGAGGTAACGACGGATTTCCCGCCTACGCATCTGCTTGAGAAAGCGAAGCCGGTGCTTGAAAAGCTTCCGGGCTGGAAGTGCGATATCAGCGGAATCAGAGAATATGACCAGCTTCCGGAAAACTGCCGGAGATATATTGAGTTTGTGGAGGAGAGGATAGGCTATCCTATCACCATGGTTTCCAACGGGCCGGGCAGAGAAGATATCATCTACAGGAATAAGTAAATTTAAGAATTTCTTTAGCCTGAATTTAGAATTGTGACACATTATCTCCACATTTGTGATCTATACTGACAGCATATCAGAAAAGAGTCATATAATTCAGCGAAGACTCATATAATGATAGCAGCGGAGTATAAAAAATGGAGGTGGATTTATGTGGCAAAAGAAAGAGAATGGTAATCGTGAGAATTTATCAATAGAGGAATACCTTGTCAGAAGGAAGAACAGCAGAGAAGAGAGTCCTGCGGGAAGACAGGGGCTGATCCTTCCGGAAAACAGACAGTGGATATTTGCAGAATTGAATATGTGATCCTACATAAGAATGAATGCCAAAAGAGCAGGCTCATAAGAGAGCCTGCTCTTTTACGGACAGATTCTGTATGCTGGATCCTGCGGATATCATTCCGTGTCTGAGTTATCTTTTTTCAGAACCCGGTAGACAAGCATATACCCGTAGAGGAAGACCGGGACGATGACAGTGCAGGCGATGGCTGCTTTTAGGAGAGACAGGGCGTGCTCGGAGCCCATAAGCGCGAATACGAGAGTGGAGCCGTACATCGCTGCCAGAAGCAAAGCACCTGCAAGGGCGAGGATCCGTTTTGTTTTTTTCATGAGAAACCTCCTTTACATCCGGGGCGGATTTTAGTATACTATTGGGGTGAATGGAAATTACTGCAAAGTGAACAGTAACCATTATAAGCGAAAAATAATGAAAAAGCAAATATAACACAAAGGAGTATAGGAAATGGGCCGTACATTATTAGAACAGTGGAGAGATATGGCATATGATGAAAATGCTGACAGAGGGAAGCTTCAGAGATTCTGGGGAAGTTATTTTCAGATCGAGAAGGAGATATATGAGAAGCTTTTAGAGAACCCTGATGAGGAAGTTAAAGGGACAGTAAAAGAACTTGCCGAAAAATACGGGCAGGAAGTTATGACGATGGTAGGCTTTTTAGACGGCATTAACGAGAGTCTTAAGGAAGAGAATCCGATCGAGACGATGGATGAGGATACGCAGGTGAGTCTCGCGTTCGATAAAGAGAAGCTTTATAAGAACATGGTCGCAGCGAAGGCGGACTGGCTGTACGGGCTTCCCCAGTGGAAAGATATTTTCCCGGAGGATGAGCTTAAGCGTTTCTATAAAGAGCAGAAGGAATCTACCACCATCCGCAAGGAGAAGAAGATCGGGCGTAACGATCCGTGTCCGTGCGGTTCAGGGAAGAAATATAAAAAGTGCTGCGGAAAGTAGGAGCGAAAGCGGAATCTCTTTGTTGACAAAACAGGATTCGGTGTTATAATGATAAAGAAATGAAAACACGTTGAAGAGAAGAGTAAGCTGGGAAAGAAATTGCAGAGAGAGAGGCCCAAAGGCTGCAAGCCTCTTATTTCGGAACCTTTTGAAGACCGCCTCGGAGTGGCTGAAAAACAGTCCGGTGACACCGTTACCGTCATAATTAAGTGGTTCCGGCAGTATGCCGGTTCAAGAAGGGTGGAACCGCGAGAAAAGATAACTCGTCCCTTACAGCTATCTGTGCTGTAAGGGATTCTTTTTTTGCCGTGAGCATTGAAGAGTCCGGCACAATAAGTCTCCGGAAGGGACAGGAAAGCGGAAAGGACACAGTGATTGAGGGATAAAGCATAGGAGGTGATGAAGATGTACAGGCGCAAAGTATTTTACTATGAGACGGACCAGATGGGGATCGTCCATCATTCTAACTATATCCGCTGGTTTGAGGAAGCCAGGATCGACTATATGGACCAGATGGGGCTTGGCTATGACAAGATGGAGGAGCAGGGGATCATAAGTCCGGTGCTCTCTGTGGAGGCAAGCTATCTGCGTATGCTGCGTTTCGGCGATTCGGTGCAGATTGAAGTCTGGGTGAAGGAGTATAACGGCATTAAGCTCACAGTGTCTTACGAGATCGTGAGTGACAGAACGGGAAAGGTACACTGCCGCGGTGTTTCGAGGCACTGTTTTCTGGAGCAGACGGGAAGGCCGCTGTCTCTTAAACAGTCATGCCCGGAGATCCATAATCTGTTTATGAAGGCATTAGAGGAACACAGAAAGGCGAAACAGGGGAAATAGTGCAGGAGCAGAGAATAAAAAAGAGAATAATATAAGGAAAGGAAGATTATTATGAAAATTACATTGAAAGGCGGAACAGTAAAGGAATATGAAGGTGTGATGTCTGTATATGATATCGCAAAGGATATCAGCGAAGGTCTGGCACGGGCGGCGACCTCGGCGAAGGTGAACGGGGAGATCGCGGATTTGCGTACAAAAGTATCAGAAGACTGTGAACTGGAGATACTGACGTTTGACTCCGAGGATGGGAAGGGTGCTTTTAACCATACGGCGTCCCATATTATGGCTCAGGCAATAAAGCGCCTGTATCCGGAGACAAAGCTGGCGATCGGTCCGTCTATCGCTAACGGTTTTTACTATGACCTCGACCGGGAGACTCCGTTTACGACAGAGGATTTGGAAAAAATCGAGGCGGAGATGAAGAAGATCGTCAAAGAGAATCTGCCGTTAGAGCGTTTTACGAAACCGAGAGAGGATGCGATTGCATATTTTGAGGAAAAGGGCGAGCCATATAAGACTGAACTGATCGAAGACCTGCCGGAGGGCGAGGAGATCAGCTTTTACAGCCAGGGCGAGTTCACTGATCTCTGTGCGGGACCTCATCTGATGTCCACAAAGGCGGTTAAGGCATTTAAACTGACAAGCCTTGCGGGAGCCTACTGGAGAGGCAACGAAAAGAACAAGATGCTTACCAGGATCTACGGCGTGGCTTATCCGAAGAAGGCAGAGCTTGACGAGTACCTGCACATGATGGAGGAAGCGAAAAAGCGCGACCACAGAAAGCTCGGAAGAGAGTTGGGATTATTCATGATGTGCGAAGAAGGCCCGGGCTTCCCGTTCTTCCTTCCGAAAGGAATGGTGCTTAAGAATACACTCCTTGATTACTGGAGAGAGCTGCACAGGAAAAAAGGATATGTTGAGATCGCTACGCCGATCATTCTGAGCAGGCATCTGTGGGAAAATTCCGGACACTGGGATCATTATAAAGACAATATGTATACAACGGTCATTGATGACGAAGATTTTGCGGTTAAGCCGATGAACTGCCCGGGCGGAATGTTGGTGTATAAATCAGAACCCCGCTCTTATAAAGACCTTCCGCTCCGTGCCGGAGAGATCGGACTTGTGCACCGCCACGAAAAATCAGGACAGCTCCACGGCCTCATGCGTGTGCGCTGCTTTTCACAGGACGATGCCCATATCTTTATGACACCGGAACAGATCCGCGATGAGATTAAGGGTGTGGCAGGTCTTATCGACGAGGTATACAGTCTCTTTGGGTTTAAATATCATGTAGAGCTTTCTACCCGTCCAGAGGACAGCATGGGCAGTGATGAGGACTGGGAGATGGCTACTGAAGGCCTGAGAGGTGCTCTTGATGACCTTGGTCTTCCCTATGTAGTAAATGAGGGCGACGGTGCTTTCTACGGTCCGAAGATCGATTTCCATCTGGAGGATTCTATCGGAAGAACGTGGCAGTGCGGAACGATCCAGCTTGACATGCAGATGCCTCAGCGGTTTGATCTCGAATATACTGGAGCGGACGGCGAAAAGCATCGCCCGATCATGATCCACCGCGTGGCGTTCGGCTCTATCGAGCGCTTCATCGGTATCCTTATCGAGCATTTTGCAGGCGCGTTCCCGACATGGCTTGCTCCGGTGCAGGTAAAGGTGCTTCCGATCTCTGATAAATATATGGATTATGCGCAGAAGGTGTTTGATACGCTGGAAGAGGCAGGCATCCGCACGGAGATCGATACAAGGGCGGAGAAGATCGGTTATAAGATCCGCGAGGCCCAGATGAACAAGATTCCGTATATGCTTGTTGTAGGGGCGAAAGAAGAGGAAGAAGGAAAAGTTGCTGTGAGAAGCCGCTTTGCCGGAGACGAGGGACAGAAGGAGCTTGAGGGGTTTATCCAGTCAGTTAAGGAAGAGATAGTTTCAAGAGTTATCCGTGAGGTGACGAAGGAAGATTAATATTTTTGCGGGTAAATTTTACAATAAAGGGCATAATAACCTCGATATCAGTATAAGGAGGAGGTATAATTATGCCGGATTTAAGATGTACTGTACAGACATGTCTGCACAACAAGAATTTTTACTGTGATCTCGACAGGATCCGTGTGGGAGGAGACCAGGCAAAAAAGCCTGAAGAGACGTGCTGCGACAGCTTTGAGGAGCGTAAAGGCGACACGTACAGCAATGTGACAAAAGAAGCGTCTCCTACAAGCAGCATAGATTGTAAGGCTGTAGAATGTCAGTATAATGACGGCTGCCGCTGCCATGCCGGAAAGATCAGCGTGGAAGGCAGCCGCGCCTGCCAGTGCGGGCAGACAGAATGTGCCACATTTACCTGCGGATGCAGATCATAGTACTTGTATGAAAAGGAACGCCGAAAGGGGTTCCTTTTTGGTTGACGGGGGATTATTCCGATAGTATAATGACTTTAATTGTGTTAGGGAAGAGGAACTGGAATATGGAAGAAGAAAAAAAAGAGAAAAAGGATTATAGTTCGGAGAATGCATATTACAGCGCCAGGCCGAAATTCGGCTCTAAGGGCCCGTCAAAGCTCAGGCAGCAGTTTGGCAGGGGGATCACGGTATTTCTTGTAGTGGCGGCAAGTATTATGTTTTATTTTGCCCTGCTCAGGCTTACGAATCTTTCTGAGATGGTAAGCAGGGTTATCGATGTGCTGAAGCCGGTGATCTACGGCTGTGTGATTGCTTATCTGCTGAATCCTATCGTGAAAAAAGTGGACAAGTACTTTCTGCCGGTTCTGGAAAAGAGGGTGAAAAAGAAGGAGAGTGCCCAGAGCATTTCGCGGGGGACGGGAGTGCTTACAGCGGTGCTGGTGCTGATCTGCCTGATCGTGGCACTGTGCAATCTCCTGATACCGGAATTATATTACAGTATCCGTAATATGATATTTACACTGCCCGGGCAGCTCAATCAGCTGGTCAACCGGCTTAACGAGATGGCGACCAGCGACAGTACTACGAGTGCGTTCCTTAAGACGGCTGTGGAGGAAGGGACGCGTATGCTTGAGACATGGCTTCGGACCGATCTTCTGACGAAGACGAATGAGCTGATGTCTAATCTGACGGTGGGCGTTATCAACGTGATCAGCACGGTTTTTGATTTTGTCATTGGATTGATCGTATCGATATACATATTGTTCAGTAAGGAAACATTCACTTCCCAGTGCAAGAAGGGGGTCTATGCGCTGTTTACGCCTCACCGTGCCAATATGATCCTTCATTTTACCACAAAGAGCAATGAGATATTCGGCGGATTCGTTATCGGGAAGATCATTGATTCGGCGATCATCGGAGTGCTGTGCTTTTTTGGCCTGTCGATTCTGGATATGCCTTATGTGGTGCTGATCAGCGTGATTGTCGGTGTCACGAATGTGATCCCGTTTTTCGGCCCGTATATAGGCGCAGTGCCGAGTACGGTGCTCATCACGCTCAGTGATCCGATGAAGGGGTTGTATTTTATCATCTTTATCCTTGTGCTTCAGCAGTTTGACGGAAATATCTTAGGGCCTAAGATCCTGGGAAATTCAACGGGACTGTCGGCCTTCTGGGTCATCGTTGCCATTCTGCTCGGGGGAGGATTGTTCGGTTTTGTGGGGATGGTCATGGGAGTGCCTGCATTTGCGGTGCTGTATTATGTGGCGGAGCTTATCGTAAACAGCAAGCTGGAGAGAAAGAACCTCCCCGCGTCTTCGAAGATGTACGATCCGATAAGCTATGTGGACGATGAAGGGCGGTATATGAC
>CATLEM010000153.1 GCA_949916155.1 uncultured Dorea sp. | reverse complement strand
ACCGTGAACAGATTAAGCCTTGATCCGGTCTGCACATACCCCAGAACAACCAGCGCGATAACAATAGCAAATTCCGCGGCCGTCCCTGCAAGAAATTTCATTTTCTGAGCCCTGATATACCCCGGCTCCCCCTTTCGTATCTTCATCGCTCACACTCCCCTGTATTTTTAAAGCTATTTCTTTTTATGAATGTTCCGGATCGTCTTCTTTCTTCCGGCTTTGTCTTTCTTTTCGGATTTATTCCCTGACCTTCCGGCTTTGTCTTTCTTCCCCGGATATCCCGCCGCGCCGCGGGGCCTGATCAGACAATGCCTGCCGTATCCGATAAGGTCTGTCCGTCCCGCTTTGTGAAGCGCCTCATAGACAAGCTCATAGTTCTTCGGGTCACGGTACTGTATCAGCGCCCGCTGCATCGCCTTCTCATGAGGATTCTTCGGTACATATACTTTTGTCATATTCCTCGGGTCCACCCCGGTATAATACATACAGGCAGAGATCGTAGAGGGAGTAGGATAAAAATCCTGCACCTGCTCCGGCATATGCCCCGTCCGGTTTAAATACTGGGCGAGCTTCACCGCCTCGCCGAGCGTAGAGCCGGGATGTGAGGACATCAGGTAAGGCAAGAGATACTGATCCTTATGAAGCCTTCTGTTCATGTCCTCATATTTCTTTACAAATGCCTCATAGACGCTGTGCTCCGGCTTTCCCATCTTTTCCAGCACCTGATCCGACACATGCTCCGGCGCCACCTTAAGCTGGCCGCTTATATGATACTCACAGAGCTCCTTAAAAAAAGTATCCTCTTTATCTGCCATCAGATAATCAAACCGGATCCCGGAACGGATAAATACCTTCTTAACACCGGGAAGCTTTCTAAGCTTTCTGAGAAGCTTTACATAATCTCTGTGGTCCGCCCGCAGATTCTTACAGGGCTTCGGGAACAGGCACTGCCTGTTTTTACATACACCTGCGCTCATCTGCTTTTCACAGGAAGGATAACGGAAATTGGCAGTGGGACCTCCTACATCATGGATATATCCTTTAAAATCCTTATCTTTGATAAACCCTTCTGCTTCTCTGATCAGAGACTCATGGCTCCTCGTCTGCACGATCCTTCCCTGATGGAACGTAAGGGCGCAGAAACTGCATCCCCCAAAGCATCCCCTGTTGCTCGCAAGACTGAACTTCACCTCCGAGATCGCCGGCACTCCGCCTAGTTTTTCGTAAGAAGGATGATATGTGCGCATATAGGGATAACCGTACACTTCATCCATCTCCTCCTGGGTAAGAGGCAGAGACGGAGGATTCTGCACCACATACAGATGATCTCCGTAGCTTTCCGCAAGCCGTTTCCCTGAAAACGGATCCGTATTGCAGTATTGTGTATAAAAGCTTGCGGCATATTTAAGCTTATCTTCCTTCAGTTCTTCAAAGGAAGGAAGATTCACCGCATCATAGACAAGGTCAAGGCTCTTCACCTTGCACACCGTTCCCGGGATAAATGTGATATCCCTGATATCAATCCCCGCATCTAACGCCTCTGCAATCTCCACAACAGACCGCTCGCCCATCCCATAGGAGATAAGATCTGCGCCCGAATCCAGAAGCACCGAGCGTTTCAGCCTGTCAGACCAGTAGTCATAGTGGGCCATCCGGCGGAGACTTGCCTCGATCCCGCCTAAGATCACCGGTGTCTTTTTATACACCTGCCGGATAAGGTTGCCGTATACCACCGCCGCGTAATCCGGACGCTTGCCCGTCACTCCCCCCGGAGTATAGGCATCCGTCCTTCTGCGCTTCTTTGACACACTGTAGTGATTTACCATAGAATCCATATTTCCCGCAGATACTAAAAATGCAAGTCTCGGCTCTCCGAACTCTGTGACACTCTCTTCGTCCCGCCAGTCCGGCTGTGAGATGATCCCCACCCGGTATCCGCGGGCCTCCAGCGTACGCGTAATGATCGCAGCGCCGAAAGAAGGATGGTCAACATACGCATCCCCGGAAACGTAGACAAAATCCACTCTGTCCCATCCCCGCTCAAGCATCTCCTCCCGGCAGACCGGCAAAAACCCCTGTATCATCCTCAAAGCACCTCGTAAGTTCCATTTTTGATATCGTCGTAATCCTGTATGTAATAATCCGCAAGCTCTCTTTTCCGGTCTGCCTGCCCCCTGGAAAATTCATCCTCCACCGCGCATGTCTTCATACCGGCATTTCTCCCCGCAAGGATCCCCATCGGCACATCTTCAAAGATCAGGCATTTCTCCGGCGATGCCTCAAGATCCTCTGCCGCCAGGAGATACACATCAGGAGAAGGCTTTCCCGCAGCCGCCTCGCAGGCGCTCCGCACCGAATCGAAAAGTTCTTCGATCCCCAGCGCCCTGAGTGTATCCTCCGCCATCTCTTTGGAATTGCTTGTGGCGATCCCTGTCTTTATTCCCTGCGCCCTAAGCATCTCAAGGAACTCCCTCGCTCCCTTTTTTAACGGCACTTGTGTCATGTACTTCTCATGGGCCATCTGCGTCCACTCATCCATGATCTCCTCAATAGTCAGAGGAATGGATGGAAAGCAGTCGAGGAAATACCGGGCAGTCTCCTTATAGCTCATGCCCTCCATTCCCGCATGAAAATCATCCGGCTTCGTCAGTTTATATTTTTTTATATATTCCTCATCAACGGCAACCCACACCCACATGGAATCCACCAGCGTCCCGTCCAGGTCGAAGATGCACGCTTCGATATTGTCAAGTATACTGCTCATAAGCTTTTCAACTCCTCATCTGTAAGCCTCCGGTACTCGCCGGGTTTTAACTTTTTATCAAGCACAAGGGCGCCCATGCTTTCCCGCCGCAGATACAGAACCGTCTTCCCGGCCGCACCGAACATCCTCTTCACCTGATGGTATTTTCCTTCCTGGATGACAAGGCGGATCTCCGACATGCCTGCATCTTCGTCTGCAGCAATGATCTCCAGCCTTGCAGGCGCTGTCAGCTCTTCATTATCCTCTGTGCCGATATTTATCCCTTCCGCGAATCTCTGCCTGTCCTCTTCTGTCACTATGCCCTCTATTTTTGCATAGTAACACTTGTCCACATGATACTTCGGAGACAGCAGGCGATGGGCCAGCGCGCCGTCGTTAGTGATCAGAAGAAGCCCTTCCGTGTCTTTGTCAAGCCTTCCCGCCGGGAAAAGATCCTTTCTCTTTTTCCCTGTTATCAGATCGATCACCGTCTTCTCCGACGGATCCCGCGCAGCAGATATCACTCCTGCCGGCTTGTTGAGCATATAGTATTCATAACGGCTGTACCTGATCTCTCTCTCATCAAGCCTGACTGACTGCGACCTCTCATCAATCTTGTATTCCGGCTTCCTGACCGGCACGCCGTCCACAGATACGCGGCCCTGGCGGATGTATCCTTTTACTTCCTGCCTGGTTCCCTCGCCCATGTCTGCCAGATATTTATCCAGTCTTATCATCAGCACAGCCTCCATCCCGGAAGGTACTTGTTCTTCAGCGTCCCGCGGGACACCTTCCCCCATCCCAGCGGATAAGAGTCCACACATACCAGGTACCATCCCCTCGCACTCTCTTTCAGAAGATCGGACACCTCCAGCGTCTCTCCCTTGAGATACCGGAAAACCCGCTCATCCGAGGCGTTTAAGTCTATGTTTTTTCCATATTCCTCTTTTTTCAGATACATGGCAAGAGCCTGGCTTGGCTCAAACCGGTTCTTTTTAAGCTCTCCTAAAAGGAGACCTGTCCTGAGAAAACGGATGCCCCTGACATCCGGAAGATCTTGCGGCATATAGTAAGCCCGGTCTCCCCGTATGTCCAAACGTCCGCTCTCAAAGGGGGCAGATACTTCCTCAAGAAACGCTGAAAGCTCGTCAGGAACCTTTTTATTCCCCCTGCTGCTTCTATTGCCCTCTGCCCGGAACTTCTCCGTCCGCTCCCCCTTCTGAAGAAGCGCCAAGAAATGACCTTCCCCCTCCATCCTGTGGGGAAAGATCCGTACGGTGTCCGCAAGTTCTTCCCGCGCTGACTCTGAAAGCTGCGGCCGGCCTTTTTCAAAGCCCTCATAGCCTTTCATCGGAACAACCTTAAATTCCGGGCACATCTTTAACAGATGCCCGATCACCTGCTCATTCTCACGGCTGTCAAAGGTGCAGGTGGAGTAAAGCAGCATACCGCCCGTCTTAAGCATGCGGGCGGCCTGCAGGATGATACTTCTCTGTATCCCGGCAAAATAATCCGGCCCGTGCTCCTCCCATGCTTTCACCATCTTCTTGTCTTTGCGGAACATCCCCTCGCCGGAGCAGGGAGCATCGATAAGGATCTTATCAAAATACCCGGGGAAATACCCGGAAAGCTTCCCCGGCTCCTCACTGAGTACAAGCACATTGCCGATCCCGAACACCTCGATATTCTTAAGCAGACCCTTTGCTCTTGAACTGCTCAAGTCGTTCGCCACTAGGACTCCCTCTCTGCCAAGCCTCGCCCCGAGCTCCGTAGCCTTCCCTCCGGGCGCAGCGCACACATCCAGCACCCTGTCCCCCGGCTCGATGGGAATCCGGCTCGCCGGCGTCATGGCGCTCGGCTCCTGCAGATAGTAAAGCCCCGCGTAATAGTAAGGATGCTTTGATGGCACATCTTTCTCTCCGTCGTAATAATAGCCGTTCTCGATCCACGGAACCCGCCGGATCGCAAAAGGACAGATTCTCTCAAACTCCTCTGCCGATATCTTCGCTGTATTCACCCGAAGCCCGTAGTACCGCGGTTTATCGTAACAGGCAATATATTCCGGGAACTCCTCCTTAAGAAGTTCCTTCATCTTCATCTCAAACTCCTGCGGCAGTCTCATGCCCACCCTCCATCTTCAGCAAATTGTACTTTTGCGCATACAGTTTTAGTATAACATATTCTCTTGCATAACTCTAGGAATAAGCGTATTTTAATTTATTATTTTCGAGAAATTTAAGAAGATGATAAGGATTTACATTGATCTCCTCCCCGTCCTGATAAAAATATATCCCTATATGGAGATGAACGTCAAACTGCCCGGTAGTCCCTTCCGGACCGTAGCCCGAATCCCCCATATATCCTAAGAGTTCTCCCGCCTTCACCGGACTTCCCTCCTTAATATTGGCATAGGAATCCAGATGGGCGTAATAATAGTAAGTGCCGTCAGCAGTAGTGATCCCAAGACGGTATCCGCCTTTATCCAGCCACCCTATATTGCTGATCACGCCGTCAGTGATGCTGACTACCGGATACAGCCCCCGCTGGTTTCTATCCGCCATGATATCCGTCCCCTCATGCCCCCGCTTTCCCGCATAGGTGCGCTCGCCCATCCAGCTGTCTGCATAGGAGGTCTCCAGGGACGGATCAAGCGTGGACTCCGGAACCGGAAAATAGACCGCCTCATTTTCCACCTGTCTGAGATACTGGCGGCACTGCGGGGACAGCTCTTCCCTGCGCCCGCGCATCCTGTCCGAGAAAAATTCATCCCGGAACTCCTCGTCAGAGATTTTCCGTTTCTTTTCTGTATTATGCACTCCCATATCGGAAAGCTTTTCTGTACCCAGTACAGTAAACAGCGCAAGAAGGAATATGATCATAAAAAGCTTGCTGCCGTTCATATCTTTTCGTCCATGCAGTCTTTTATCCATATCATCATGTGCTTTCTTCTCTTTTTTGCACTATATGAAAAAGGACCTGCCCCATATTCACAGGACAGGTTCTTTTCTTCTCTCTTACGCCTTTTCTAGAGCTTTACTTTAAAGCTTTGAGCACTTCTTTCAGATAATCCCATACACGCGCAGTGGACGCAATATCAAGTCTTTCATTAAAGGAATGGATATCATACATATTCGGCCCCATGGACACACAGTCAAGATCCGGCTTCTTCCCAAGGAACATCCCGCACTCAAGTCCTGCATGTACAGCAAATACAACCGGAGCCTCGTTATACATAGCTTTATATGTTTCCTCCATCACTTTCCTGAGCTCTGAATCCGGATCATACTGCCATGCCGGATACTCGCTGTCAACTCTTATCTTCGCACCGATGAGCTTCGCGTACTCTTCAAGCTGGATACGCATATACTGCTTCTGGCTCTCTACCGAACTTCTCATTAAGTATGCTGTCTCAACAGTATCCTCCTTTGTCTCCATCACGCCGATATTAATGGAGCTCTCGGTAAGACCCTCAAGCTTGCGGCTTACCCCCTGCACGCCGTACGGATTGATGATCAGATATGCC
>CATLEM010000152.1 GCA_949916155.1 uncultured Dorea sp. | reverse complement strand
GTATCCGGGAAAGAAGAGACTTATGAAAAAAAGCAGGGAATTGATTAAAGCTCATTTTTTTAAATATAAGCTGCTGTTTGGCGTATTGTTGTTGCTGATTATTGCAGGAATCATTACGGACAGCGTTAATCCGTATTTATACGGAAAGATTATTGACAGCGTCATTCAAAATGATCTGCATACGTTGAAGAAAAATTTGCTTTTGTTTTTTATGGTGTCGGTATTGGTGCAGATTTTGGGGATTTTAGAGACGACGCTGGGAAAAATAATTACTATCCGAATTGAAAATAGTTTAAAAACAGTACTTTATGAACTTGTGCTTGCAATGAACTGCAGAGAGCAGGAAAAATAAATGGGCGGAGAATTGCTGAACAGGCTGGAGTTTGAAGTAGCAGCAATTATTGATTATTATGTGTATTTAATTACCGGAAGTTTAATGATTGTATTCAATTTTGTAATTTCATTATACTTTTTGCTTAGAATATCAAGAGAACTGACAATCATAGCGGTATTTCTGTTTCCTATGTCATATCTAGTTAATTTTTGTGCCCGAAAAAGAATAAAAAAAATTCAGCAGGAACAGAAAGAGTTTTCAGACAGATTCTATGGATTTTTAAATGAATGTTTAAGTAATCTGAAAGCGATAAAAGCATTTCAGGCAGAGCAGGAATATAAGCAAAAATACTGCGGTTTTCTTTCAGAAAATTATAATCTATCAATGGCAAGTATAAGTCTAAGCAATTTAATATCATTTATCCGAAGTGTGCTGAACGAAGGGCTGAATATTGTAATTATATTTGTATCAGCGTTGATAATACTGAAAGATAAAATGACGATTGGAAATATGGTTGCTTTTAATACATATTTGGGAAAGCTGTTTACAGCCATTTCAAAAATCATGGAATTAAATGTGCAGAAACAGAATATTCTTGTAAGTTTTGAAAGGCTTGAGGAACTACGCTGTTACGGCTATTGGAAATGTTTTATTCTTGCACGGAAGGTTCAATTCTGATAAACAATATTGATATCTGCACGATAAAGACAGACCGGCTGCGGCAGCAGGTCGGATATTTAGCAAAAGAACCATTTGTTGTTAACGATTCGGTTTATTATAATCTGCAATTAGGGAATCCTGATATTACATTGGAGGAGATAGTTGAAGCATGCAGGGTAGTTGGACTGCATGAGGATATTGTAAACCTAAAAGAAGGGTATGATACTTTTCTTGGAGAGGGAGGATGCCGCCTGTCAAGCGGTCAGAAGCAAAAGCTTGGATTGGCAAGAGTTTTACTGCGGAATGCCTCCTTGATCCTATTGGACGAAGTAACTTCTGATCTGGATGGCGAAGTCGAAAAACAGATTTGTCGGGTGATTAAAAATATATCTAAAGCCAGGATTATATTGAATGTTGGTCATAGATGGGAAATCGTGCAGCGAAGCGATAGGGTGATAGTGATTGATGATGGTAAGATAATGGCAGAAGGGCCGCCATTAATGCTTGAGAAAGAATGTGTGTATTATCAGAGACTGTTTGCAGGCAATTAAAAAGTTTTTACCAGTAACTTTTAATTGTGTAATGGTGCGGCTCAGAAAGGAAAGAGAAAGATGGAATTGATAAAAACAGAAAATCTTACAAAGAATTACGGATCTACAGAAGTTTTAAGGGGCGTCAACCTGACTGTGGCGGATGGAGAATTCTTAGGAATCATGGGAAAGTCCGGGAGCGGCAAGACGACTCTTTTGAAAATCCTTGGGATGATCGATATGCCGACGGGCGGGGAGCTTATCTATAAGGGGAAGCCGCGGCAGGAGATCAACAGCAGGGATGCAGCCCAGATACGGAGGGAAGAGATAGGGTTTGTATTCCAGGAATTCTTCCTGATGGACAGCCTGGACATACGGGAAAATGTCATGCTTCCGCTTTTTGTCAGTAAAAGTGCGGACAAAGGGGGAGAAGAAAAAGCCAGGGAATTAATGGAGAGATTCGGTATCGATGGACTGGAAAAGAAGATGCCTTATGAGCTGTCAGGCGGGGAGAGACAGAGGACTGCCATATGCAGAGCCCTGATCAATGACCCGCAGGTCGTGTTTGCAGACGAGCCGACGGGGAACCTGGACTCAAAATCCGGGAAGATTGTCATCGATTCCCTGATAAGGATCAACGAAGAGCTGGGGAAAACGGTTATTATGGTAACGCATGATCCCCAGATGGCAAGTTGCTGCGGCAGGATCATACTGTTAAAGGATGGCGTCATATTAGATGAGCTTAGGCGGGATGGGGAGAAAGAAGGATTTTACCAGGAGATAATCGGACGGATGGCTGATCTGTAAAATGATGTGAAATCCGTGAAATCATGATATTGCCTATTTACAATTGCAGCAGGCAGGGTTATAATAGTCATCAGCAGATGATGTTACTGCAATCTCTATTCAAGGATAAAACTGAATATGAAAGTCTTTGTGGCAGGGTGTAAGTCCCTACCGATGGTATAGTCCATGACCCGCTTCGGCGGCTGATCCGGTGACGCGCATGTTACGGTGCGGATTCCGGAACCGACGGTTACAGTCCGGATGAGAAAAGACATTTTCTGCATTTATATGCCCGGGACAAGTTTTGCCTCGGGTTATTTTGATTTTTGTATAAAGGGAGTCTGTATTCCTTAACGGTTCAAAGGAAGAATAAGGCAGATGTCCCTTAAGAAAGGAGATTTCAGTATGAACCAGTTAAACGAAACAACCAATGTAACGGGAAAAAGAGCTGTACAGGCAGGTGCGGATATCCGCATGAAGGTGAGAACGATAGCCTTTGTAGGCCTTATGGGAGCGGTAAGTGCGGTCCTGATGTTATTCCGTTTCCCTCTCCCGTTCATGCCTCCGTTTATGTCCTTTGATCTTTCCGGGATTATGGAAATGCTTGGCGGCTTTATGTTCGGGCCTTTTGCGGCGGTCTGCATCATTATCGTAAAGATACTTTTGCAGGTTGTGATACAAGGGTCATTTTCACTGGGCACCGGTGAGCTTCAGAACTTTATCTTAAGCTCCTGCTATGTGCTTCCGGCTCTTTTCATCTATCACAGGAACAAGACGAAAAAGACGGCCGCAGCGGGGATGGCGTTAAGCACGGTGTTTGTAGCAATTGTGGCGATCTTAACGAACCTGTATCTGATCATTCCCTTCTATGTGAAATTATTTGGAATGACGATGGAAGAGATTATCGGCATGTGCACAGCGGTAAATCCGGCGATGAAAGATGCCATGACGATGGCGGCTTTTGGAATCCTGCCCTTTAATCTGATCAAATACGGTGTGACTTCTATCGTTACGTTTATTGTGTATAAGAGATTGAGCAAGCTGATCAAGGGGATCATCAGCCGGTAGTATTGCTCTGCAGAAATTTTGCAGATTATGATACCCTCAGTATATAAAAGAAAGGATGCGGATCATGAAATTTGTATTGGACAAGGAGATTACTTACGAGCAGGCGGTAGAGCGGATGTTCGAGATGCTGGGCAGCAGCCAGATCATGGCGCTTGCCTCCAGCAAGGATGACTATGTGATGGTGCGGAATGTGAGCTGTCTTTTCTATGACGGGAAGATCTGGTTTAAGACGGATAAGAATTTCCGCAAGACAAAGCAGCTTCTTGCAAATCCCAACGTGGCTATGTGCTGGAGCGGTATACAGGTGGAAGGGACTGCAGTGAATAAAGGGCTTGTGGCTGAGGAGCCGGGACAGGTATTCGCGAAAGGATACAAGAAATACTTATGGCAGAGCTATAACAAATACAGCCACGAGGACACGGAGATCCTGATCGAGGTTTCCCCGAAATATGTGGAAGTGTGGGATACCAGCGACGAGGGATATGCGTTCCAGCTTTTTATCGATTTTGAGAAAAGAAGCGTGGAAGTGAAGCAGTACGACGAAAAATAATTGAGTGAAGGCGGAATTTTTATGAAGCTTGACCGGATGATCGGCATCCTGTCGGTCCTTTTGCAGAAGGAGAAGGTGACGGCGCCGTATCTGGCGGAGAAATTCGAGGTGTCCCGGCGCACCATAAACCGGGATATCGAGGCGCTGTGCATGGCGGGGATCCCGCTGGTGACAGAGCCGGGGGCAAACGGCGGCGTTTCCATCATGGAGGGCTACAAGATAGACCGGACGCTTTTAAGCACTTCCGACATGCAGGCGATCCTGGCCGGGCTTCGGAGCCTGGACAGCGTCAGCGGCACGAAGCGTTACGCCCAGCTTATGGAAAAGCTGTCGGCGGGCGCGTCCAACCTGCTGGCGGGGGACACTCATATCCTGATCGACCTTTCCTCCTGGTACAAGGATACCCTTTCCCCGAAGATCGAGCTTTTGCACGGGGCGATCCTTTCTGGGAGGAAAGTTTCTTTTTCCTACTTTGCCCCGGGCGGGGAATCGGAGCGCGTGATCGAGCCTTATGACCTGGTCTTTCAGTGGGCCGGGTGGTATGTGTGGGGATGGTGCGGGACGAGGGAGGATTTCCGGCTGTTTAAGCTGGGTCGGATGATCGGCCTTAAGCTGGGGGAGGCGTTTGAAAAGCGCGCCGTGCCTTTTCCGGATTTTTCCTCGGAAAATGTGTTCCCGGCCAGGCTCCAGGTGAAAGTGAAAGTCCGGCCGGAGTTTAAGTGGCGGCTGATCGAGGAGTACGGGCCGGACAGCTTCAGCATTAAGCCGGATGGGACGCTTCTTTTTTCCGGGGGATTTACGGACAAGATCAGCGTCATTACCTGGGTTGTGTCTTTCGGGGACGGGGCGGAGCTTTTAGAGCCGGAGGAGCTTCGGGAGGACGTCCGGGCGTTCGCGGAAGGGATATGGAGGAAATATCTTACCAGTATCTGATTTGAGAAATTATACGGATGAAAGATTTTTAAAGAATCATGACAGACAGTTGTCATGGTTCTTTTGCTAGAATGAAGCCGGTAAAGAGAACAGAACCAGAAAATACAGTCAAGTAAGAAAGGAGAGAAAGTATGGCGTTCGATTACAAAAAGGAGTACAAAGAATTTTATCTCCCGAAGAGGAAAGCGGGGCTTGTCACCGTACCGCCTATGAATTTCATCGCGGTGCGGGGGAAGGGTGACCCAAACGTGGAGTGCGGGGAGTATAAAGCGTCCATCGGGCTGCTCTACGGGGTGGCGTTTACGATAAAGATGAGTAAGCTCGGCAGCCACCGGATGGACGGGTATTTTGATTTTGTTGTTCCGCCCCTTGAGGGTCTTTGGTGGCAGGAAGGCGGGGCGGGCGAATCTTCGCCAGCCTGCGGCGGTGGACTTGACTACTCCCGCAAGGAGGATTTTGCGTGGATCTCCATGATCCGGCTGCCAGAGTTTGTGACGGAAGAGGAGTTCCTGTGGGCGAAGGCGGAGGCTGAGGCGAAGAAGGGCATGGACTTTTCCGGGGTGCAATTTGTTTCCTATGACGAGGGCTTGTGCGTGCAGTGTATGCATGTGGGGCCATACGATGATGAACCGGCGACTATCGCGCTGATGGATGCATTTGCGAAGGAGCAGGGATGCGCGGTGGATATATGCGGGGACGGCCCGGGAAACAGTCTGGATAGTTGGGGAGGCAGGCGTTACCATCATGAGATCTATCTCAGCGATGTGAGGCGGTGTAAACCGGAGAATCTTAAGACAGTGATCCGGCATCCGGTGAGGAAAGTGTAGAATAGTGTCATCAAAAGAAAGGATGGTTTAACTTATGAATTATGAGATTGTAACATTGGAAGAAAGAATCGCTGCAGGCATCTCTGCCCGGACGAATAATGCGTCTCCTGACGCGGGCGCAATAATCGGCGGGCTGTGGAACCGTTTTTATAACGAGGGCATATATGCGTCTGTCCCGAAGAAGGCAGGCGGGAAAGCGATGGGTATCTATACGGATTATGCCGGGGACGAGAAGGCGGATTATACGGTGATTGTCGCCTGTGAGACGACCGGGGAGCCGGAGGGCGGAGAGTACACGGTGTGCCGGATCCCGGCCGGGCGGTACGCGAAATTCATCGTCCGGGGAGATATGGTGCAGGCGGTAGGCGCGGCGTGGCAGGAGATCTGGCAGATGGATCTTGACCGGACATTCCGGTGCGATTTTGAGGAGTACCAGGACGACTGCATGGAAGAGGCGGAGATCCATATCTATGTGGGGATAGTTTCGGAGGATGAAAACCGGGATGGAAAGGCAGACTGAGAGGTGCAGGTGCTGGAAAGAATAGGAAGTTATGCATTACATAAAAGCAAAAGGAATATTGTCCGCGAAGAACGGGATGAACCTGTACCGGGGATGC
>CATLEM010000151.1 GCA_949916155.1 uncultured Dorea sp. | reverse complement strand
GGATGCCATAGAGGCTGCAGTTGCGGGAGTACTTAAGGAAGGCTACCGGACGATTGACATTATGTCGGAGGGGAAGACCCTGATCGGGACCGGACAGATGGGCGATCTGATCGCGTCATACATTGCGTAGAGAGAAAAGCTACACAGATATTAAAGCCAGTAATACGAAAAGTTGAATATACGGATTCAGGAGGAGACAGATATGAAGAGCGATACAGTTACAAAAGGAAAACAGCAGGCGCCCCACCGTTCATTATTTAATGCGCTGGGACTTACAAAAGAAGAGATGGAACGTCCTTTAGTGGGAATCGTGAGCTCCTATAATGAGATCGTTCCTGGGCATATGAACCTGGATAAGATTGTTAATGCAGTAAAACAGGGCGTTGCCATGGCGGGAGGCACACCGGTTGTATTTCCGGCAATCGCTGTCTGCGACGGGATTGCCATGGGACATATCGGTATGAAATATTCTCTCGTAACGAGAGATCTTATCGCGGATTCTACAGAGGCTATGGCATTGGCGCATCAGTTCGACGCTCTTGTGATGGTGCCGAACTGCGATAAGAATGTACCGGGACTTTTGATGGCGGCAGCAAGGATCAATGTGCCGACGGTATTTGTCAGCGGCGGCCCGATGCTTGCAGGGCGCGTGCAGGGAAAAAAGACCAGTCTTTCCAGTATGTTTGAGGCAGTGGGTGCCAACGCGGCAGGGACATTGTCTGATGAGGGACTGTTAGAGTTTGAGAATAAGACCTGCCCGACCTGCGGGTCATGCTCCGGTATGTACACGGCTAACAGTATGAACTGTCTGACAGAGGTTCTCGGTATGGGGCTTGGCGGAAATGGTACGATCCCGGCAGTCTATTCAGAGAGGATCCGTCTTGCCAAGCAGGCAGGCATGAAGGTTATGGAGATGTTTGAAAAGAATATCCGTCCAAGGGATATCATGACAGAAGATGCCGTACTTAATGCTCTGACGGTAGATATGGCGTTGGGATGCTCTACCAACAGTATGCTTCATCTCCCGGCCATTGCCCACGAGATAGGTATGGATTTTGAAATCGATTTTGCAAATGGAATCAGCGAGAAGACTCCGAACCTCTGCCATCTGGCACCGGCGGGACCGACATATATGGAGGATCTTAACGAGGCAGGCGGAGTGTATGCCGTAATGAATGAGCTGAATAAAAAAGGCCTGCTGCACACAGAATGTATGACAGTGACAGGAAAGACAGTGGGAGAGAATATTAAAGATGCCGTTAACCGGAATCCAGAGGTTATCCGTCCGATCGACAATCCGTATTCAGAGACCGGAGGGCTTGCGGTGCTTAAGGGGAATCTTGCCCCGGACGGCAGTGTCGTGAAGCGTTCCGCGGTGGTTGCCGAGATGCTTGTGCATGAGGGGCCGGCAAGAGTATTTGAATGTGAGGAGGACGCGATCGATGCGATCAAAGGAGGCAGGATCACAGCAGGAGATGTAGTTGTTATCCGGTATGAAGGCCCGAAGGGCGGACCGGGCATGCGTGAGATGCTGAATCCTACTTCTGCGATCGCAGGCATGGGGCTTGGGTCCAGTGTGGCGCTGATCACAGACGGGCGTTTCAGCGGTGCATCAAGAGGTGCTTCCATAGGGCATGTGTCTCCGGAGGCGGCAGTGGGCGGACCTATCGCGCTGGTTGAGGAGGGTGATATCATTAAGATTGATATTCCTGCCCTGAAGCTGGAGCTGGCCGTATCTGATGAAGAGCTGGCGAAGAGGAAAGAGAACTGGAAGGCCAGAGAGCCGAAGGTGACGACAGGCTACCTGGCAAGATATGCGTCTATGGTCACATCCGGAAACAGAGGCGCTATCCTGGAGATACCAAAGAATTAAGAAGATAAGGAGAGTTTTGTAATATGCAGTTGACAGGGTCACAGATAGTTATCGAATGTCTGAAGGAACAGGGTGTAGATACCGTATTCGGATATCCGGGCGGTGCAATCCTCAATGTATATGATGAATTATATAAGCACAGCAGTGAGATTACGCATATCCTGACTTCCCACGAACAGGGGGCAGCCCATGCGGCGGACGGTTATGCGAGAGCGACAGGCAAAGTCGGCGTATGCTTTGCAACCAGCGGACCGGGAGCGACGAATCTGGTGACAGGAATCGCTACGGCGTACATGGATTCTATCCCGGTCGTGGCGATTACCTGCAATGTAGGCGTGGCGCTTTTGGGAAAGGACAGTTTTCAGGAAATAGATATTGCAGGAATCACAATGCCTATTACAAAGCATAATTATATTGTAAAGGATGTTAAGCATCTCGCGAATACGATCCGCAAGGCATTTGTCATTGCAAAGTCCGGAAGGCCGGGGCCTGTACTGATAGACATACCAAAGGATGTGACGGCAAACAAGACAGAATATGTGAAAGTGGAATCCGGAGTTTTCTGCCCGTCAAGGGAGGTAAACGAAGAAGAGCTGAATCATGCCCTTGAGATGATAAAAAAGGCGGAAAAGCCTTATATCTTTGTGGGCGGCGGTGCAGTGCTTTCAGGAGCGAGCAGGGAACTTTATACATTTGCAAAGAAAGCAGATGCGCCGGTGACGGACAGCCTGATGGGCAAAGGAGCATTTCCGGGGACAGATCCGCTGTATACAGGCATGCTTGGGATGCACGGGACAAAGACATCCAATTACGGAGTCAGTGAATGTGATCTGCTTATCGTATTAGGGGCGAGATTCAGCGACCGTGTGACAGGAAATGCGAAAAAGTTTGCGAAAAATGCGAAGATTCTGCAGATAGATGTTGATGCAGCAGAGATGAACAAAAATGTGATCATTACAGAGGGAGTAGTCGGGGATCTGAAAGTGGTTCTTGAGATATTGAATGAGCGGTTAGACCAGCAGAGCCACCCGCAGTGGATTGAGAAGATCATGGATTACAAAAAGCGGTTTCCTATGAGTTATCATCCGGAGGAACTTACCGGTCCTTATATCGTGGAGGAGGTCTACCGCCAGACTGAAGGAAAGGCAATTATTGTTACAGAGGTGGGACAGCATCAGATGTGGGCGGCTCAGTATTACAAATATACGCAGCCAAGGACATTTCTCACATCCGGCGGCCTCGGCACGATGGGCTACGGCCTTGGGGCATCCCTCGGTGCGAAAATGGGTATGCCGGACAAAACTGTTGTCAATATTGCAGGGGACGGGTGCTTCCGTATGAATATGAACGAGATTGCTACCGCAGTGCGTCATAATATTCCGGTGATACAGGTGGTGGTTAATAATCATGTGCTTGGAATGGTCCGTCAGTGGCAGAATCTGTTCTATGGACAGAGGTATTCATCCACTGTGCTCAACGATGCTGTGGATTTTGTAAAGCTTGCAGAGGCTATGGGGGCTGAAGGGATCAGGGCGGTAAGCCGCGAGGAGTTCAGGGATGCATTTGCAAAAGCTTTAACACTTAAAAAACCGGTTGTCATTGACTGTCAGATTGACTGCGACGATAAGGTGTGGCCGATGGTGGCACCCGGGGCAGCGATCAGTGAGGCTTTTGATGAAAAGGATCTTGAGGAACAGAATAAATAAATCTGACCGATAAGGGAAGAAGCTTGAAGATGGAGGGATCATGATTATGGGCAGAGTGTACAATTTCTCGGCAGGACCGGCGGTTTTACCAGAGGAAGTTTTAAAAGAAGCAGCACAGGAAATGCTGGATTACAACGGCTCCGGAATGTCTGTTATGGAGATGAGTCACCGCTCGAAACCGTTTCAGGAGATTATTGAGACAGCAGAGGCAGATATCCGCGAACTGATGAATATTCCGGATAATTATAAAGTATTATTTATTCAGGGAGGAGCATCTACGCAGTTTGCCATGATTCCCATGAATCTGATGAAAAACGGCGTGGCAGATTATATCATTACGGGCCAGTTTGCAAAAAAAGCGTACAATGAGGCAAAAAAATACGGCAAAGTGAATGTGCTGGCATCATCAGAAGACAAGACATTTTCCTATATTCCGGATTGTTCGGATCTGCCGGTTTCGGCGGATGCGGATTATGTGTACATTTGTGAGAACAATACGATCTACGGAACAAAATATAAAAAACTTCCGGATACGAAAGGGAAGCCGCTAGTGGCAGATGTGTCATCCTGTTTCCTGTCAGAGCCGGTGGATGTAACAAAATACGGCCTGATCTACGGCGGGGTTCAGAAAAATGTAGGGCCTGCAGGGATGGCGATTGTTATTATCCGCGAAGATCTGATCCGCGGGGAGGTAGTTGAAGGGACGCCGACTATGCTTAAGTATAAGACGCATGCAGATGCAGGCTCTCTTTATAATACTCCGCCGGCATACAGTATCTATATCTGTGGCAAAGTATTCAAATGGCTGAAAAAGCAGGGCGGCTTAGCGGCAATGAAAGAATATAATGAGAAAAAGGCGAAGATTCTCTATGACTATCTGGATGAGAGCAAAATGTTTAAAACCAGTGTGAATAAGGAGGATCGTTCTGTGATGAACGTTACCTTTGTAACAGGAGATGCTGAATTGGATGCCAGATTTGTGAAACAGGCGGAAGAAGCCGGACTTTTGAGCCTTAAGGGTCACAGAAGCGTCGGGGGGATGCGTGCAAGCATTTACAACGCTATGCCGATAGCGGGTGTGGAAGCACTTGCGGCATTTATGAAGAAATTTGAGGAGGAGAATCTGTAATTATGTATAAATATCATTGTCTGAACCCGATCTCTCATGTGGGTACAGATCAATTTACAGAAGAATATGTACCGGTAAGCTCTGTAGATAATGCGGATGCGATCCTTGTAAGAAGTGCCGCGATGCACGATATGGAGTTTGGAAAGAATTTGAAGGCGATCGCAAGGGCAGGAGCGGGTGTCAATAATATTCCTCTTGACAGGTGCGCAGAAGAGGGAATTGTGGTCTTTAATACGCCGGGAGCTAATGCCAATGGTGTAAAAGAGCTGGTGATAGCCGGCATGCTTCTCGCATCAAGAGATATCATCGGCGGAATCAACTGGGTACAGGAGAATGAAGAGGACGGCAATATTGCCAAAGACGCGGAGAAGGCGAAAAAATCATTTGCGGGGTGTGAGCTGGAAGGAAAAAAGCTGGGAGTCATCGGTCTTGGCGCGATCGGCGTGCTTGTTGCCAATGCAGCTACGAATCTCGGTATGGAAGTGTTCGGCTTTGATCCTTATGTATCGGTAGAATCTGCATGGCGCCTGTCCCGCAGCATCCGCCATGCCAAGACAGTAGATGAGATATACAGGGATTGTGATTATATCACGATACATGTGCCGGCGATGGAGAGCACGAAAGGGATGATTGACAGGCACGCTGTCGATCTGATGAAAAAAGACGTGGTAGTGTTAAATTTTGCAAGAAATGTGCTTGTTGATGAGGAAGCGATGGTCGACGCGCTGATCTCACGGAAAGTGAAGCATTACGTGACAGATTTTCCGACACCGGAGATCGCCGGAGTAAAGGGTGCGATCGTAATTCCCCATCTCGGGGCGTCTACAGAGGAATCAGAAGACAACTGTGCAAAGATGGCGGTCAAAGAAATTCGTAATTTTTTGGAGCACGGGAATATCCGTCATTCTGTCAACTATCCGGATTGCGATATGGGATACCGGGGGGAAAACACAAGAATTATATTGCTTCATCACAATGTGCCGAATATGATCGGGCAGTTTACGAAGATTCTGGCAAAGGATAATATGAATATCGCCGATATGACAAATAAGAGCAAAGGCGGATATGCATATACGATGATTGATATCGATTCACAGGTGCCGGACAGTGTGGCAGATGATCTGCGTTCGCTCGGCCATGTCCTCCGTGTGAGAATCATCCGGTAGTTTTTACGTACCTTAAAAAAATTATAATAATTGTAATAATTACGTCAGAAATATTCAATAATTATTAAGAAAAGTTTTTTGACTGTTCATTGCAGATTTTGTCGAAGTAATGTATACTGGGTTATGGTAATTTTAATACCATTGGGGGATACTACTGATGACTGATAAGAGAACACGAAGAATACAAGAACTAAAAAAGCGCCGTGTCATAATGAGAAGGGTGCATATTGCCCTTTTTCTTTTTGGCATATTTGCAATTGTATTTATCGCATTCCGGATTGTCTTTTCTTTCAGAATCTGACAGTGGCAGTGGTCGAACTGTCTGCTCAGAATGCAGAGATTGTACAGGGAGAGGCTATGCCGGCGCTGTTGGCAGATGCCAAACTTGTTAAAAAAGCTGACAAGATACTGGACAAAAAGAGCAAATACACGGTATCAGATTTTG
>CATLEM010000150.1 GCA_949916155.1 uncultured Dorea sp. | reverse complement strand
TCTCCATAATTTTCTTTTCATCCAGATCCTCCGCTTTATCTATGGAAATATCCGCTTTCATCTTATCGTATTCCATGCGGCAGCCGGGACAGGTTTTAAGATGCTGCTCCACTGCTTCTCTTGTCTCATCACTGCATACATCATCTATGTATAAAGGCAGCAGATCACAGATAATTTTGCATTTCATTTTACTCACCTCCAAGGCTTTCTATAATCATTTTTTTAGCTCGGTAATAGATTACTCTGCTCCAATTAGCACTTTTACGGAACAGCTTCGCTATATCCTGATAGGGCATCTCTGCCATGGTGCGCAGCATGAACACCTCTTTGTATGGCTCGGGAAGCTGATGCCATACCTTCATGATGCGCTCATAATTTTCGCGGTCTATTATGGCATTGACAAACTCTTCTCCGATATCAGGCTCTGCCTCACAGGATCTATACCGTTTGGCTTTCCTCTCCCATGCGTAATATTCATGTTTTGCGATTTGACACAGCCAGACCGACATCTTACATTCCCCGCGGAAGGAGTCAAGCTTTTCAAACGCAGTCACAAAAGTCTGCTGGGTGATTTCTTCTGCGGTACAGGGATCATTGGACAGCTTCATCATAAAATTATACACGAGCTTCACGTATTTATTGTAAAGCTCTTCAAACTCGCTCATCCATGCACCTCCTCCGCGTAAAATTTCCCCGGATACTATAATGTTGGGGTCAAAAGCGTTTTGACCCTGGCATCATACTATTAAGAGTAACAAAAAACACTTTTATTACAAACATTTTTTCTTTTTTACAAAAATTTAAAAATATATGCTATGATAACACTAAAGTTATATGGATACCAGCAGACAGAACGATCAATATAAGGAGGATCTGAATAATGAGTAATGCTTTAGAGATTAAATGGACGCTGAATAATATTGCAAAAAGTAGCGACAGACAGGTAGCGAATATGTCAGTCTCTGAGATGGAGAAGGCAGCCAATTTCCATAAGAGCTTTCCTCAATATGCTGTGACACCTCTGACTCCCCTTCCTAATCTGGCAGCATACCTCGGTCTCAGACGGCTCTGTGTAAAGGATGAGTCCTACCGCTTCGGCCTGAACGCTTTCAAAGTGCTTGGCGGCTCATACGCGATCGCCAGGTATATCGCACAGCAGCTCGGCAAAGATATCAGGGAAGTCCCCTATCAGGTGCTTGTATCAGATAAACTAAGAGAAGAATTCGGCCAGGCTGCTTTCTTTACAGCCACTGACGGAAATCATGGACGCGGTATCGCATGGGCCGCTAATAAACTGGGACAGAAATGTGTGGTAAGAATGCCGAAAGGTACAACCCGGACACGTTTTGAGAATATTGCAAAGGAAAATGCATCTGTTACGATCGAGGATCTGAACTACGATGACTGTGTACGTATGGCGGCAAAGGAAGCCGGTGAAACCGACCACGGAATCATGGTACAGGATACTGCCTGGGAGGGATACGAAGAAATCCCTACATGGATCATGCAAGGGTACGGGACTCTCGCCATGGAAGCCGACAAACAGTTAGAAGCTTGCAACAGCCGCCCGACACACATTTTCGTACAAGCAGGTGTCGGATCCCTTGCCGGCGCTGTCATCGGATATTTTTCGAACCGGTTTAAGGAGAACCCTCCGGTCATGACCGTTGTGGAGGCTGATGCAGCCGACTGTCTCTACCGCTCTGCCCTGCAGGCTGACGGCAGGCGCGTAGATGTAACAGGCGACATGACAACCATTATGGCAGGACTTGCGTGCGGAGAGGCAAATACTGTCTCATGGGATATATTAAGAAATCATGCGAATGCGTTCGTATCCTGCCCGGACTGGGTAAGTGCCAACGGCACACGCATCTACGGCTGTCCTCTGCGCGGAGACAAACAAGTCATCTCCGGCGAATCCGGTTCCGTCAGCATGGGACTAATCCATGCGGTCATGACAAAACCAGAATATAAGGACTTAAAAGAAGCTTTAAAGCTTGATGAAAATTCAGAAGTTCTTCTTATATCATCAGAAGGCGACACCGATCCTGACCGTTACCGCGAGATCGTATGGGAAGGTTCTTTTTCTACCAGAACCTGAATAATCTGATAAGCTTTACTCCCGCTTTATAATACCAAGGAAGCAATGCTTTTTGCGCTTTTGCCAGTTCTTTCCTGATCTTTATATGCTGCGGACAGCGGCTCTCGCACTTTCCGCACTTTACACAGGATTCCGGCAGACTCATCTCTTTTTGAAATGCCGTAATCTGCAGGTATTCATGCCTGCCCGAATTTTTCTGCTCGGCATACATCCGGTTATAACACCGAAATGCCGCCGGAATATCAATCCCTTTCGGGCAGGGCATACAATACCCGCAACCGGTACAACCCACTTTCATCGTTTTCTGTATCTCACTTTTAACAGCCCCGACGAGATCAAAATCCTCTTTTTTAAACTCTCCCGCCTTTATCCCGGATGCCGTCTTTACATTTTCTTTTACCATATCAAGAGAATTCATTCCCGACAGGACACAGGTTACCTCCGGCTGATCCCACAGCCACTGCAATGCCAGTTCTGCCGGCGTGCGGTGCTTCGGGTCGCCGGCAATACGCCTTTTCGCGGCCTCCGGAAGAAGCTCCACCAGCTTCCCTCCCCGGAGAGGTTCCATGATGATCACCGGAATCCCCTTATCCGCCGCGGCTTTAAGTCCCTTCTTTCCCGCCTGGGTATGCTCATCCATATAATTGTACTGAATCTGACAAAAATCCCAGTCATATGCATCTAAGATCTTCAGGAACATCTCTGTATTCCCATGAAAGGAAAAGCCGATATTTCTTATCTCTCCATCCGCTTTTTTACGCAGGATCCACTCTTTGATCCCGAGACGCACAAGCTTTTCCCAGGCAGCAATGTCTGTCAGCATGTGCATCAGATAATAATCAATATGATCCGTACGAAGGCGCGAGAGCTGCTCATTAAAATACCGGTCCAGCGCTGCTTCTGACTTGATCAGGTACTGAGGAAGCTTCGTAGCCAGATTTACCCTGTCACGGCAGCCGTTTTTCTCAAGGATCTCCCCCAGAAGAACTTCGCTGCCCTGATAGATATACGCAGTATCCAGATAATTAACTCCGCTGTTGATCGCCTCCATAAGCTCTCTCTCTGCCTTTTCTTTATCAAAGCGGTTTCCCTTCTTTGTAAAACGCATACAGCCGTATCCTAAGATTGAGATCGGCTCTTTGAATTTATTATCCCTGTACTGCAAATCCGTACCTCCTCCATCTTCCGATTTTCTTAAGAATTTTTATAAACATTTCTGTATTCTGACACATGCAATTCACATTTCCTTACTATAATGAATCTAACATATAAAGAAGACAGCGGTTGTGCTACTTCGATCTGTATAATCGCTGGACTTCGCCTAAACAAGTGAACAAAGTATATTTTCTTTCAGACATCCCGGACATTACACCACCCAGCAGACGGGATGTTTGATATTTCATAGATTTTCCCCTCCGAAGGCCGATGTGAGAACATCGGCCTCCTCTCTTTTTACCCTTCTGTCTTCTGCTGCAATGACAACTCAGCATTGATATTCACATCCATACTCCCGGAGCGGAAGCCCTCCAAATCCACTGTCACATAAGTGTATCCCAGTTTCTTTAAGCACTCTGTGACCACGGCCCTGCGCTCCACAAGCTCCGCAAGATCCCGGCTGTCTACCTCGATCCTTGCAATCTCCCCATGCACTCTTATCCGTACATTATAAAAGCCCTGCTCTTTCAGCATACTCTCACCCTGCTCCACTTTTCTCATGGCCTCCGCCGAAAGCTTTGTACCATATGGGAATCTTGTGGCAAGACAGGGAGATGCCGGCTTATCTGAAACTGACAAACCGTATTCCGCAGCCAGCCTTCTCACCTCCGCTTTCGTAAACCCTGCCTCTGCCAGAGGACTTGCGATCCCGAGTTCCTCTACTGCACGGATCCCCGGCCTGTAGACTTTGAGATCATCCTGGTTCGTCCCTTCCATGACAATACCTGCATGAAGTTTTTTTGCCTCCCTTAATATGCTCTGAAACAAATATTTCTTACACCGGTAACACCTGTCCTGCGGATTATATCCGATATCCGCCCCCCGCAGCTCATCAACCTTCAGGAGCTTAAATACCGCCCCGATCTCATCTGCAATTTCTTCCGCTCTCTCTGCCTCTTTCGCCGGATGAAGCATCGTCTGGAGAAATATACCGTAAACCATATGTCCTGTCTGCTCTGCCGCCTCACAGGCCATCTTCAGGATCAGGCCGGAATCCGCACCGCCTGAAAATGCTACAGCAACATCTTCCTGTACATAAGAAATCATCAGCTTTTTCAGATTTTCTGCCTTTGTAAGATAATCCTGCATAAATGCACTCCATTTCTATGCTTCATATTCAAAAAAGCGCCTTCTCTGCTTCTCTTAAAACTTTTTCCCATACCTCTTTGTACGTCAGCCCGTTCTCGGCAGCGATCGCCGCCGCGCTCTCATATTCCGGATATATCCTCTTCTCCCCGTATACATTACAGACCTTAACCAAAGCCTCTCCTAAAGAAGTATTGACCTTCTTGATCTCTCTTTCCAGCACTGTCCGCTCTGTTCTCATACGACGGATTCCGATCGTCGTCGTCTCTTTAAAAAGGATTTCCTCCATAACCGGGATATCCTTCTTTGAACATATAATATTGATCTGATATGCAGGACGGTTTTTTTTCATAAATACCGGCATATAATTGACATCTTTTGCTCCTTCCGCAAAGAGCCGCTCCATCACATAACCCAGGGTTTCTCCCGTACAATCGTCAATATTGCTTTCCAGTTTATATATACAGTCTTTAGAAGGTTCCCTGCTTTCCGCCGGCTCTGACTGCAAAGCCTCGATGACCATAGCTCTTAATATACCTGTCCCATTGTGGCTTCTCTTTCCTGCGCCTGTCCCGACTGCCCGGATCGCGTATTTCTCCGGAAGTCTGTCTGATGTACGCACTGCTGCCACGATGGCTGCCCCCGTAGGAGTCACCAGTTCTGCATCCACATTAGTAATATGCAGGGCAATTCCGTACCTGGCCGCAGTATGCATCACTGCAGGGACCGGAATCGGAAGTATACCGTGCGCGCACCTCACCGTACCTCTTCCTTCATATAACTCCGGTATGATAATCTCATCTATACCCAGATCGTCAAGACAGATCGCTGCTGCCGCGATATCCACGATAGAATCCACCGCTCCCACTTCATGAAGATGTACGGTTTCCATCGTCTCGCCGTGAGCTTCAGCCTCCGCTTCAGCCAGTACACGGAAGATAGACAGCGCGATACTCTTTGCACCCTCTGTAAGTCCCGACCGGCTGATAATCTCTGTCACCTCTCTCAGTCCGCGGTGTACATGCACATGCTTATGGCCTTCATGTCTATGTACATGCTCGTTCATATGCTCATGACTGTGTACATGCTTATGGCCTTCATAACTGTGTACATGTTCATGGCTTTCATGGCTGTGTACATCCCCACGGCCTTCATGTTCCGCCTGCATATGGACACAGCCTGCGTCTCCCTGTGTGTGACCGTATAAGTATACAATATCGTGATCATAGTTATGATACGGCTCTTCCAGGACAACATTAAAGTCGCAGCAGTCCAGCCCTGACTTCTTCACCCTGCTGATCTCAACAGAAAACCCCTCGAGCGGAAGCGTGGAAAGCTGTCTTTTCAGCTCATTTTTATCAGCACCTATATCCAAAAGCGACGCTACCGTCATATCACCGCTGATTCCCCCATAACACTCAAAGTAAATTGCCTTCCGATTATTTTTTTCCATGTTATACACCTTTCCTATACCAAGGAACTGTTAATTCTTTAACACTTCCTGGCTCCGCTTCACTATCCTCTTCATGTTTTTTTTGACAAGTTCTCCTGCTTTTGAAACTGAAAGTGTTTTTCTATTCTTTAAAAACCGTTCATATATTTTCCTCTGCTTTTCAAGCCAGACATTCTGTCCTTTTACCTGTTCCAGTTGCTCTGTCAGCCCCGCTGCCCTTTCCTCACTCTCTTTAATTATCTGTTCCTCCCTTTCCAGCCGGCTGCTCAGACTGCTGAGCTGCTCTCTTGCTTCCCGTCCTTCCCTCTCAAGCTTAGTTATCTTCTCCTCCTGAAGACAGATGGTCTCTTTATTCTCTCTTAAAAGCTCCTCCTGCTCTCTTAAGAGCTCCTCCTGCTTTCTTGCTGTATCTCTCCGGGAATGAATCGTCTTTTTCTGCGCTTCAATCACAAACTCATTTGTCTGTATCTCATTTT
>CATLEM010000149.1 GCA_949916155.1 uncultured Dorea sp. | reverse complement strand
ATTGCGGCGACCCCAAAAGGTGCATCTTTCTGCATCTCAAACACCTTTTCCTCGCCTCCCGACCTTTTTTCTATGGGAAAGCACGGGTATTCCACAAAAGGAAAAGGGCGCGGAAACGGTCTATATTGGGCGGATAAGATTATTCAGGAAAATGATCGCTTTTTCCATATTCTGGAAATACAGGACAACCGCCTGATCCAGCAACTGGAAGTATCCACGCAATAGGAACACGGTATACGAAAAGTATTAGGTCACTTATCAATGTTTTTTGACGCAAAATGGCAAAATTTCTGCGTAAGAAAAAATACCTATGCCAAGGGCAGGGAAACATCTTCCATGATTTTTCTTTATTATACTTGAAAACTGGAGGAACTGCAAAAACTTTTCCGGGTTATCCGGGTTAGGAAGGGTTATTCAACCCTTCCCCTGACATACCTGACAAATGCCTTCTGCGCCAGAAACTGCGCCGCCAGATATACCGCCGCGATTACCGCCCAGTAAAACCAGATCTCCCTCCCCGGCAGGGTCCCTTTTGCAGTTTCACGCATGATATGAAGCTTTAAGTAGGGAATCGAAAGGACTGCTGCCGCAAGCACCGCGGCAGACGGCATACTCTGTATCTCTGCGCTGATTGCCTGTCTCTCCATGCGGTTTCTGATTCCCATGCAATCTAAAAAATCATATTTTCTCCTGTAAGCCGGAATTTCCGCTAAAGTCCGGATCATCAGCGCGAACAGGCCGCTAAAGAACAAGATCGCCATAATAAACAATTTACATGAAATTTTGAAGATATCCGCCTTCCGAAGTTCCTTTACCGTCTCGCCGGTGAGATAAAGGCTGCTCTGTTGCGCAATCGTCCATTCCGAATCCTTCACGCCATGATCCCTGACATAGCTTTTAAGCTCCCCGCACGCCTTTTTCCGATGTTCCCCGGGGAAAGAAAATAACTTGAGCACCGTAGATTCCTCCGGGTCACAAAGCAGCGCTTCTCTCTCTTTTTCAAAATACTCATCCGAAAATACGATGACATCCTCACAGTTTGATGCGATTCCATATTCTCCGAACCAATTCTGCGTGTGGACTTTTTTGATCCGGTAGTGATACTTTGTATCATGCCGGGGCTGCTTTCCGTCCGGGTCATTCACATACTCATGCCACTTTTCTGTCAGCTTTCCTGTAACCAGCCACTGATTCAGCTCCTCATACACATCCGAGCTGACATCCTTTTGCGCCGCGCCTTTTTGTTCGCTGACGGCACAGATGATCTCGCGCCCCTTAAGATCGAAGACTGAGCCGGTGAGCTTTTCATAACTGGAAGCAGAGATTCCGATCTGTTCACATTCAAAATAGTTTGTCACCCGGATCATCGGGATACTCTTTACCGTCCCATTATACTTTTCTGCCAGGACCTTTCCAAATGCATGATCTTCCTCTTTTTCCTGTGCCATCCACAGGGCGTCATAAGGATAGTATCTTTCGTAATCCTCCATCGGGAGCATTTCGGCAATCCCGGCCGCGCAATAACTGAGGGCCAGAAAATGGACTGCCAGAAGCATAAGCAAAATCAAAAGGCCGCTCTGGAACCTGCTGTACAGACTGTTTAATTTCAGCAGATTTCTCAAGTAGAAGCTTTCCCGCCCCCGAAGCTTTTCCAAAAGGAACCCGCCCCCGAAGGCAATTGTAAGAAAACCGCCTGCAATCCAGCACAGATGCGCGTACACATAGGGCCATCCGATTACTTCCGAGCCGAAATACTGAAAAAAGCCAACGACGAATAATCCAAACCCCGCCAGCACCATACCAAGCCAATAAGCTCTCTTCGGCCTTCTCTCCGCCGCATCTTCTGCTGCCGCCAGGCTGCTTAAATCTTTATTTTCCGACCATACGAGAAGGGCAAAAAGCACTGCTGCCATAACCGCAAAACTTACCGCCCATGTCCTGTGGTAAACCTGTATTGTGATCTTCGCCTCACCCACATACTCTGGGAAAGCCGCATGCCACAGCCGCAGGATCAGATAAAACAATCCGGTTCCCAAAAGAAGCCCGAAAATCATGGAAAGCAGCCAGCCGGCCATATATTCAAACCCCATCATCCCATACATCACGCGTTTTCTCATACCCGTAATCACGAACAGACTGTAGCTTCGTATCCGCATCCGGATATACTTCGTCATAGAATACGCCATGAGCGCTGCGGAAAAAATAACGATCGCGCTTGCGCACATGACAATATCATACGCAAAGCTCTCCCCGGTGGAACCGCCTTTCATGACTTTTGTAATCACAGAATACATCCCCCAAAACACAAAAAATTCAGCCGCGCCGACGCTGTTCGCCATAAAATATAAGAAATTATGTTTAAAATTACTTTTAAAATCCTTGCATATTATCTTTATCATTATCATCCGCCCCCACGCATCCGCCTCATCATCACAAATCCGCCATACGGCTGAGTATCTCCTGATAAAACTCTTCCTTCTCCCCTTCTCTTTTCAACACATCCAGCACCCTGCCGTCCTTCAGCAGGATAATCCGCGTACAATGGCTTGCCATCTGAGGATCGTGCGTAACCATCACGATCGTCTTCTTATATTTCTGATTGATCCTATCAAGCGATTGGATCACGGTCTGTCCGGATTTGGAATCAAGATTTCCCGTAGGTTCATCCGCAAGGATCAGATCTGGATTATTGATCAGGGCGCGGCAGATTGCCACGCGCTGCTTTTCCCCGCCGGACAGCTCGTAAGGATTTTTATTTAAAAGCTTTTCAATCCCGAATCTTACCGCGAAGTTCCTCGCCCGCTTTTTCATGATGTTTGGCTTTTCTTTTCCAAGGATCATCGGAAGCATAATGTTTTCCTCTACAGACAGGCTGTCCATCAGATAAAAATCCTGAAAGATAAACCCGATCTGCTTTCTTCTGATGTCCGCAAGCTGATCGCCGTAGAGTCCCTTCGTATCCTTTCCCATGAACTTTACTGTGCCGTCCGTCTGCTTATCGATCATCCCAAGCACTTTAAGAAGCGTCGTCTTCCCGCAGCCGGATTTCCCCATGATCCCCACAAATTCCCCCTTATCCACTTTAAAGCTTATGCCCTTTAGCACCTTGATCTCATCCTTTGAATTCTTCATCGCAGATTTCCGGTAATTACGCACAAGCCTTCTCACCTCTAATACTCTCATCTCTCTTCTCCTCCCATCTGAATCACTCGCAGAAAAGCTTTACTTTTCTTATTACATATCTTGCGAATATCCCTTGTATCACGCTGTTTACCAGAACATATACAAGAATCAGCAGCGCCCAGTTTTTCAAAAATCTACCGTCCATCCCCGAAGAAACCGTGTAAAATATTCTCGCCGACATGTTTCCGCTCTCTGCCTCTTTTACATGATAGATACTCTCCTTATACACAAAAGACAGCATGTATATCCCTGCCATAAAAAGCGCCGCTCCTGTGGAAATCCGGTACAAAAGCCGCACCTCAAAGGCGATGCATTTTTCCTTCTGCCTCTTTTTCATCCCCATGCATCTTAGAAATTCATACCGCTTTTTTAATGCGGGAAGCTCCGTAAGGATCTTAAGCCCCGCCGCGAAAAAAGCGCTGAAAAGCAGCGCCCCTGTAAGGATGAGTTTGCTGCACAGACTAAAGACTGCCCGCATCTTCTGTCCGGTTAAAAATTCCTCTGTTCCGTAAAGACTGCTTTCATTCTGTGTGGCGTTCTTATTCGGGACGCCGTGCTTTTCATTGTAGGAAGACAGCTCCTTAAATGCCTGATTCCGCGTTTTCTTCGGAAAGCGAAGCAGGTTCAGCACAGTGGCCTCTTTCGGACTCACACGCGCCTTTTTCCACTGTTCCTGAAAATACGCATCAGAAAATACAATGATATTTTCGTGCCATGTATCTACAGAATACTGACCCACACTGTTCCAGGAATACAACTCTTTAATCAAAAACTCTGCCTCTTTCCACTTATGCCTGAGGGGCGGATAGACTTCCTCATCCATAAATTCCGTGCCCGCGAACAAAACACCGTATGCCTCCCAGAAGTCTCTGCCGTCAATCGCCGTCTCTTTCTCACAGTCGGAATTTTCGATCTCTACCGCGATTTCCCGTCCCTTAAGATAACATTTCCTTCCGGTAAGCTTCTCGTAGGAAGACGCCGATACCCCGATATGCTGCGCGCCGGCGGCGGTAGTTACGCGCACCATGGGAAGACTGTTTCGTTCCCCGTCATATGTTTCTTCAAGTTCTCTTATGTACTGGCCGTCCGTCTCTCTGGCTATCCAGATCATATCGTAAGGATAATTCTCCCGGTATTGGTCAAGGGGAAGGAGCGCGGCGATCTGCACCGCCAGATAAGTCAGGGCGAAAAAATGAATCACAAGAAGGACCGCCAGAATAAACAGGTTGTTCTGATAACGGCTGTACAGCTGATTCAGGGAGATCACATGCTTAAAGTAGAACCGCTCTTTTTTCTGCAGGCAATTTAAAACCAGAGATGTGCCGAACGCTACAACAAGAAAAAGCCCGAACGCCCACACAAGATGGGAGCAGATATAAGAAAAATCCGACCCCTGATAGAGCGCCTCCCCCAAACTTAAGACTGCCGCCCCGGCAGCCACCATGCCGATCCATTTTAAGCTCTCTGGGCGCTTTTCATTTCTTACATCCTGATTCATCAGCACGCTTATATCTCTCCCGTCCATCCACACAAGAAGAACGATAAAAACCGCCGCCATCATCAAAAGGCTCACTCCCGCCGTATCCCGGTAGACCAAAAGTCCAGCCTTTCTTATCCTGAAAAAGTCCGGATATAACCTAAAAAGCGATCTATTTGTCACATGAAGTCCGATGCTTCCGGCCGCCATCCCTAAGATCAGGGCGGCCATACATCCGATACTGTATTCTGCAAGAAGAAGCAGATACGTCCTTTTTTTCTTCATCCCCAAAATGATAAAAGCCGTATAGTCCTTGATCCGAAGCTGTATATAACATTTCATGGAAAATGCCATCAGGCAGACCGTAATAAAAGTAATCACTCCCGCCGCGATCCCAAAATCGATTTTCAGCGCAAGCGCCGTCACTTGATCCGTGACAGAACTCTTCACCATATGGTTAAGCCCTAAGAAAATAAAAAGCTCCCCCACAGCAAGCATATTGCTGATAAAAAACAAAAGATATGTCTTAATATTGCTCTTGAAATTCTTCAGAATGACTTTCCTTAACATAGCCCCTCCTTCCTCCTGATTCCAATCCCCGTTCCGATTCGCCGCCTCTGTCCTATCATCCGCACAAGCCAAGCAGTTCTCCGTAAAGATATAAAAATCCGACGGCCGTCATGATCACCGCATATAAAATTTTGATCATGAACGAAGAAAGCAGAAGATACTCTGAAACCGCGCCGTACCTCCTTGTTTTTCGCGCCGGACGTGATGTTACGGATAGCCCCGTCCTTGTAATCCGAAGTCTTTCTGTATGAGAAAAAAGAATGATCACATCACAGATAAAAAACAGGAAGCTGGCAAGAAGAATACCTGTAAACTGCGTAAATACGGCATAATGCTCTGTCTGGCTCAGTTCCTCGTAGCTTACGAACTTCCCGTACCACGGAAGCTTTGTCGCGTTCAGGAAAAGATTCCTGATCCCGGTCCCAAGCAGCAGAAACAACAGATTCAAAAACAGATCGAGCCATAACATCCTGCCTGCAATCTTATGCATGACCCCTGTCTCTATCTGCTTCTTCCCTTCTTTTAAGATCTGCTCCTCGATGACTTTAAAATCTTTCATTCTTTTTTCCGCGGGTGCGGGATATTTCATCATCCGGTACTCCTCTTTGCAGGCCCTGCAGCTTTTTAGATGCTCTTCAACCATCCTGCGGCTGTCTTCGCTGCACGCCTCGTCAATATATAAGGGCAGCAGATCTTTTACAATCTCACAATGATTCATGGCCATCACCTCCCATACGTTCTGCTATCATTTTTCTGGCCCGAAAAAAAGTTACCCGGCTCCAGGATTCGCTCTTTCCGAATATTTTTCCGATATTTTTAAAAGACATCTCCCCCGTTACCCGAAGGAGGAACACTTCCCGGTAAGGTTCCGGCAAACCGTGAAGAACCCGTTTCGCGTTTTCGCCGTCTTCTTTTCTTATCATCTGGTCTAACGGCACTTCCTCCGGCGCAGGGGTATTCTCATCTAACTGCTCTGTTCTCACTTTGTTCTTCCGTCGCCAGGAATAATACTCAAATTTCGCGATCTGACACAGCCAGATCAGAGTCTTCCCTCTGTCTTCATAGCGGCCGATCTTTTCAAAAACTACGGCAAAGGTCTCCTGCGTCAGCTCCTCCGCTACATCGGAACTT
>CATLEM010000148.1 GCA_949916155.1 uncultured Dorea sp. | reverse complement strand
ATACTGCAGCCAGAAAAAGAAAGGCAGGTAATGATCATGTCCGTATTGATTGTAAACAAAGATAATTTCGATTCTGTAAAAAATAGCAGCAAACCCGTACTTCTGGATTTCTACGCCGACTGGTGCGGCCCTTGCCGCATGGTATCTCCCGTCGTGGATGAGATTGCAAAAGAAAATCCACAGTATCTGGTCGGAAAAGTGAATGTGGATGAAGAACGGCATCTGGCACGCTCCTTCAAGGTTTTCAGCATACCCACGCTGGTAGTGATGAAAGACGGCCAGATCACGGAACAGTCCGTCGGCGCAAAAACAAAGGAAGAAATCCTTGCAATGCTGCACTGACTTAACTTACACATATATTAAAGAGCCAATTTGCGGAGACGCTTTTTATCAAGGATCCTGATCCCACCCCGAAAAACTTCCACGATCCCTTCATTTGCAAAATATTTCAGCATCCTTGACACCACCTCACGGGCAGACCCTATATAAAGGGCAATCTGCCCGTGAGTCAGGCTGATGGTATCCGAACCAGTCCTCGCCGACTCATCCAAGAGAAAGATCGCAAGCCTCTTATCCATGCTCATAAAAAGAATCTGCTGCATCACCCACATGACATCTGAAAAGCGGCTGACCGCCGTCTCAAGGGCAAATATCCTGACCTCCGGGTTCCGTTTTGCCGCAGCGACAAAAGCAGGGCCGCTGATCAGGAAACATTCGCTGTCCTCCTCAACATCCAGGAAAACATCAAATGTAACCGCATCCAGCACACAGGACGCTGAAAGCATACACATATCCATCCTGTGCAGGCGGTACAGCGTGATTTCTTTCCCTTCGTCCGACATGATATAAAGCCTGAGGCATCCCGAACGGACAATGACCACGCCGGAGCACTCACTTCCGTTATGGATATTTTTACCCTTAGTAAAATTCAAAGCTTTTGAATTCTGGCAGATCAAAGCCCGGACTGTATCCGACAGCTTTTCCCAAAAAGGAAATATTTCTCTATAAACAGCTTCAAATACCGTATCTGACATCTCTACCTTCCCTTTCCGAACATCGTCCCTCTTATGCCGGAGACAAAAACATCTGTTTTTTCAATGATTTTATCAATGTAAACTTAACAGTTACAAGACGCTCTTTGCCCAGACTTTCAATTCGCTCTCCCCTGTATTTGCGGAAAATACCTTTCCTTCCTTCAGCTTCGCCCCCAGACAGGACGGAGCAAGCTCCTTGTTAGTGCCGCCCATCCCGCTGCCGCCGGAGGTTGCCAGAGGTATGATCGTCTTTCCGTTAAAATCATACTGCTCAAGGAATGTATTGACAATGGTGGGGGCCACATACCACCAAATCGGGAACGCGAGGAATATCGTCTCATACTGTCCCATATCCTCAACCTTACCCGCTATAGCCGGCCGAAAAGCCTTATCCTGCATCTCCACACTGCTACGGCTTTTCTTATCCATCCAGTTCAGATCCGCGCTTGTATACAAAACTTCCGGCCGGATCTCATGCAGGTCACCGCCCACAGCCTCTGCCAGACGCTTTGAAAGTTTCGCGGTCTTACCGCTCGCACTAAAATACGCTACTAATATTTTTCCCATAATCCTATCTCCTTTTTTGTTTTATCCCTGCAGAAATCCTTCTGCTGGCTTTTCATTCCCCGCACCTGTCTGGTCTTCATTCCCTGCACCTGTCTGGTCTGTTCTGCCTGCCCGAACTTTCCTTCCTCCACAGAGACACTTACCCTTTTCGGCATCATTTCTTCCTGCCCTGTCTCTTTTCCGGGATGATCCTGATCAGACAGCGGTACACCATCTCTGTGATACTCGGCTCTTCCCGTCTGACGCCCGCAAGCTCCATAGCCTTAAGTTGCTTTTCCGTGTGGAAAGCAAACGGATATACGCCAAATAAAAATGCGGAAAACACCTCGCAGAACTCCGTACACTCCGATTCGTCCGCTTCTCCCCGGTATGAACGGAGTATGCCGGCCAGAGCAGAAACCGACCGCTGATACCGTCTTTTAAACTCAGCCAGCCGCTCAATCCGGCTGTTCTGTTCAATCTCAAACAGATTCATATTCTGAATCCGCAAAAGAATCTCCCTGTCCCTAAGCGTGAGCGCCAGCCGCTCTGCCAGCTCCCGGCGGCTCATTTTCCCCACAAGGCAGGCCACTTTCTCCAGCTCATCGCACCACACGTCATATTCCCTGGTCAAAATCCCCAAAAGGATTTCCTCCTTCGATTCAAAATAATTGTAGATCGCCGGCCTCGTAAAACTTGTCTCCGCGCTGATCTCCTTAATCGTAACTCCATAAAACCCCTGTGCCCTGTATACTCTCTCACAGGCATCCAGAATCTCATTCTTCCTCCTCTCCGTCAGCTCAGGCGACCCCTTCGGCATCCTCTCCCCCTCCTTCCCATTTCTATTCTGACATGGTGTAATCAATATAACACGCTTCTGACACCATGTCAATATACATTGTCAATATTACCTTCACAAAATCTTTCCACAAATTCTCCCATCATCCGTAAATAACAAATCTGCCGTTTACCATCATCACCTCTTTTCAATTCCCCGTCCGTTTCACCTTCCAACCACAACAAAAGGCACTGCCGAATATTTTCGCCAATGCCTTCTATCCTAATGCTATACCTTATTTTATCCTATTCAATCCTTCCAGCAACAATACAACAATTTCCCTGCCTCCACAACAAACTTCTCTACGTCCCATTTTTTCTTTATTCTTCCAACGACCGTTTCTTCGATATCGTCACTTTTTCTTCATAGCACATAAAGATCTCATCCATCTTCGCCCTGTCCATCTTCGGTGTCACAACGCTCACCACCGGAACGACGATCAGTCCCGCGATCATGGCAACCGCACCCGCATTGATCGGCGACGCGATATAGTGGAGGAACATGTTGGAGACCGTAATGCCTACGCCTGCCGCGAAGCTGGCCCACACAGCCGCCCGCGTAACGCCTTTCCAGTACAGCCCGTACATGAACGGAGCCAGGAACGCGCCTGCCAGAGCGCCCCAGGAAATACCCATGAGCTGAGCGATAAAGGTTGGCGGGTCAAGGGCGATCACTACAGACAGCACGATGAAAAATACAACCAGCACCTGCATCGTCTTCACCTGCTTCTTCTCATCCATCTCCTTCATCACATTGTCCTTTAAAAGGTCAAGCGTCAGCGTGGAGCTGGATGTAAGCACCAGTGACGCCAGCGTGGACATAGATGCCGACAGGACCAGCACTACCACCACGCCGATCAGGATATCCGGCAGCGTAGAGAGCATGAACGGGATAATCCCGTCAAAGATCACCGCTCCTGTCTCGTCATAGATCGTCTCGTTGTCAAACAGACGCCCGAAGCCGCCCAGGAAATAACATCCGCCTGAGATGATCACCGCAAAAAATGTGGAAATCACGGTACCTGTATTAATCGATTTTTCATCTTTGATCGCGTAGAACTTGCCCACCATCTGAGGAAGCCCCCACGTACCAAGGGAAGTCAGGATCACAACTCCAAGGAGATTCAACGGATCCGGTCCTAAAAATGAAGTGAACGCCCCCGGCTGCCCCATGGTAACCGGGATATCGCTCGGCATCTCCGCCATTTTCCTGATCGCCGCGATCAGTCCGCCCTGCCCGGAAAGCACCGCCCCGATGACCGCGCAGATTCCGATCAGCATGATGATTCCCTGGATAAAATCATTGATCGCCGTCGCCATGTAGCCGCCCAGGATGACATACACCCCGGTAAACACCGCCATGCCGATGACGCAGTATGTATACGGGATGTTAAACGCCATCCCAAAAAGCCGCGATAAGCCATTGTAAACCGAAGCCGTGTACGGGATCAGGAATACGAACACGATGACCGACGCCGCGATCTTAAGCGCCTTGCTCTCGTACCTCTCCCCGAAAAAGTCCGGCATCGTCTTGGAATTCAGTCTCTGGGTCATGACCTTCGTGCGCCGCCCTAACACGACCCAAGCCAGGAGACTTCCGATCACCGCGTTCCCAAGGCCGATCCACGTAGAAGCCATCCCGTATTTCCAGCCGAACTGCCCCGCGTACCCCACGAACACAACCGCTGAAAAGTAAGAAGTCCCGTATGCAAATGCCGTAAGCCACGGCCCCACTGAGCGCCCGCCTAACACAAAGCCGTCCACGCTGGTGGCATGCCTCCTGCTGTAGAGCCCCACCGAGACCATCACCGCAAAAAAGATAACAAGTAAGATTAATTTGACTGCCATAATAATTCCCTCATCTTTCCTTCTTGGTTTCCACTTTAAAGCGTTACGCTTTAAAGTATTAAAGCACTTAAAAATAATATCACAGCAAAGCCATAATGTCAACCATTTTGGTTATCCTTATTTCACACGGCCACCCGCTAAATACTGTGAACGGAGTGAACATAACGCCAACTGATAAAAAAGGAGATACAGCTCAATCATGCAAGCATGTTTCGCTGTATCTCCTTTTTTATCGGCTGGCTCGTTGCCTGTCGATTAATTGTTGATCAGTTTGTCTGAGTCACTCCAGCTGTAGAGACTTCTTACTTCTTTTCCTACTTTCTCTGCCGGATGCTCTGCTGCGAGTTTTCTCATTGCTCTGAAGTGAGCCTGTCCTCCTGCCGGCGACATGTCGAGAAGGAACTCTTTTGCGAAAGAACCGTCCTGAATATCGGAAAGGATCTTCTTCATCGTCTTCTTTGTCTCCTCTGTGATGATCTTCGGCCCTGTGACATAATCACCGTACTCTGCAGTGTTGGAGATGGAGTATCTCATTCCTGCGAAGCCTGACTCGTAAATCAGGTCTACGATGAGCTTCATCTCATGCACACACTCAAAATATGCGTTTCTCGCATCATAGCCTGCTTCTGTCAGCGTCTCAAAACCTGCCTGCATCAGTGCGCAGATACCACCGCACAGAACTGCCTGCTCGCCGAAGAGGTCTGTCTCTGTCTCTGTTCTGAAAGTTGTCTCGAGGACACCGGCTCTTGCCCCGCCGATCCCAAGTGCGTATGCAAGCGCTTTGTCAAGTGCTTTTCCGGTGTAATCCTGCTCTACCGCTACAAGACAAGGCGTTCCTTTACCTGCCTGATACTCGCTTCTTACCGTATGGCCCGGAGCCTTCGGCGCGATCATGGTAACGTCTACATTTGCAGGCGGTACGATCTGCCCGAAGTGGATAGCGAAACCATGAGCAAACATAAGCATATTGCCTTCCTCAAGGTTCGGCTCGATATCTTTTTTGTACATAGCTGCCTGTTTTTCATCATTGATAAGGATCATGATAATATCGGCTTTTTTTGCTGCCTCTGCCGCTGTGTATACGGTAAGTCCCTGTGCCTCAGCCTTTGCCCATGACTTGCTGCCTTCATAAAGACCAATGATCACATCACATCCAGACTCTTTTAAATTCAGAGCATGCGCATGTCCCTGACTTCCGTAACCGATAATTGCGATTGTCTTTCCCTCTAATAAGGATAAATTACAATCTTCCTGATGAAATAATCTTGCTGCCATCTTAACATTCCTCCTGATTTTTAAAATTTATTATGTTTCCTCCTGCCGGTCAGCTACCCGTCAGGTATCTATCGTTAAGCCGGGGTTTTGTATGTAGTCCTCAGCTTAATGCCGTCTTTTTTCCTGTTGCTGCCCTGTCAGTCAAAATAAGTTATACTCTTGCTGCCCCGGGAGAGTCCGGTAAGTCCGGTCCGGGCAAGCTCTAAGATCTCATACCCGTCTAAGAGCTTCAGAAATGCATCAACCTTGGACTGGTTCCCGGTAAGCTCGATCGTCAGCGACTCCTTCTCCACATCCACGATCTTCGCCCTGAAAATATCCACCACAGATATGATCTCCGAACGTTCCCTGGCATTGGCACGTATCTTTATCATCACAAATTCCCGAAGAACAGACTGCTCCGGATCGAGCACCTTGATCTCCCTTACATCCTCAAGCTTCCTTACCTGCTTTTCAATCTGTGACAGGATCAGCTCATCCCCGCTTGCAACAATAATAATCCTCGTAAATCTAGGGTCGGCCGTCACGCCGGATGTGATGCTGTCCACATTGTATCCGCGCCGGCTGAACAAGCCGGATATGCGGCTCAGCACGCCGGGATTGTTATCAACTAACAACGAAAAAACTCTCTGCATAATGCACCTCTTTCTTAATCAGCTTTCAAAAACAGAGTGCGTTCTGTTTTTTTATATTAACAATAAAGGGAGCATTTGTCAACCCCTTTTATCACCACATAAGATTTTATCTTAATAATCGTGATCCGTCAACAGGGTTGTTTCATGAAGAATAATAAAAAATAAAGTATGTGGCATATTTACGAGGGTTATGGAAGCTATACAAATTTTCCATAACCCTCGACTTCTTTGTTCCGTAGAGGTATAATACCTATATAG
>CATLEM010000147.1 GCA_949916155.1 uncultured Dorea sp. | reverse complement strand
GAGAGATATGGCACATAAACGGCAGGTAAAGAATAAGAAACCAAAAAACCGGCAGCCGGACAGGCAAAACAGCGGTAAGTATGAAGCAGGATACCAGAGACAGGGCGGCGGGGATAAAGTCCTCCGGCTTGCGGTCATCCTGGTCGTCATACTTTTTCTTTCGGGAGCGGCAGTCGTGAGTGTCAGGTATATGAATCCGCGGCCGGATATCACAGAAGGAATGAAAAAGCTCGAGGAGATGAACAGGGTGAAGGTCAGCGATGTGGAGAAAGAGGTGGCTGCTTTTGAGGAACAGGAGGCAAAAGAGCTGGAGGAATGGAATAAGCGGCCCAACAGCGAGAAATTCAAGAATACAGTGATCCTGGGAGATTTTACGGCTCAGGGCGTCTATGAGCAGGAGGTACTGGGAGAGTCCTATGTATTTGCGAAGGAATCCGCCTGTGTTCACGATCCTGATGGTACGGGAGTGTGGGAGAAGCTTGAAGCGACGGCAGAGAAGAATCCCCAGGTTATGTTTGTGCTTCTGGGGGTGAATGACGCAGCTTTGGAAGAGGGCAGCGCAGATGCTTTCGAGGAAGATTATGCGGTATTTTTATCCCGGGTCAAAGAGACACTTCCGGATACGCGGATCTATGTAAACAGTATATTGCCTGTGCAGCAGAAGGCGGTAGATGAGGAGGAAGGTCTTGCGGATATCCCGGAATATAATCAGCGCCTTCAAAAGGTCTGCAGTGAGGCCGGGGCTGTATATATAGATAACAGCGACCTGGTGAAGGAGGACTGTTATAAGGACGACGGAAAGCGGATGAGACAGAGATACTATACTGCGTGGATCGAGCGCGCAGCAGAGGTGGCAGAGCTTTAAGGAGCAGGATATGATGACGTTTGACAGCACAATATTTTTATTTGCTTTTTTACCGGTTTCATTTATATTGTACTATATTACGCCGGCCAGATTTAAGAGTCTGACGCTGGTCATTGTCAGTGTATTTTTTTATGCGTGGGGAGGGATTGTGCATACACTGCTCCTTGCGGCGGCTGTTTTTTGGAATTATGCAGGCGGTATGATGGTGGGAAAGCGTCTTCATCAAAGGAAGCGGGCGAAAAATATGGTGATGATTGTGATCGGAACAGATATCCTCTTTCTTATTGCCTGCACATATACAGGACAGATCTTAAGGATGATGGGAAACGGACTCTCAGACAGCCGGTATTTTCTTGTGCCCATGGGCATATCGTTTTTTATGCTTCAGAATATTGCTTATATTATCGACATTTACCGGGAGGATATAATACCTCAGCAGGATATCGTGAAATTTTCTGCCATGATCGTAATGTATCCGAAGATCGCGGCAGGTCCTCTGGTGACATGCACAAGCTTTGCAAAGCAGCTTGATGAACCGAGAATTTCTCCGGGGAGATGTTCAGACGGGATACTTCTCTTTGTCCGGGGACTTTCAAAAAAGGTGATTCTGGGGAAGTCCATGAGTATGATCTTTGAGACGGTCCGTTCGCTCCCTGACAGCCATATGTCGGCGGTGAGTGCATGGCTTGGCTGCATCTCATTTGCGCTGTGTATCTATTTTACTTTCGGAGGGTATTGCGATATGGCGGCGGGGCTTTCATGGATGCTTGGTTTTGAACTGCCGGAGAATGTCAATTATCCGTTTCTGTCGACGGGGATCATGGATTTCTGGAGCAGATGGATGTCTACTTTATGGAAATGGTTTTGTTCCTATGTATATCTTCCTTTATGCGGTGGCAATCCCGGCGGTGTGGCGGGTTTTTTGAGCCTTTTGGCATCGTGGCTTCTCATCGGCCTCTGGCATGGGCTGAACGGCACGTTCGTTATCTGGGGAATATATTTCGCCGTGCTTTTGTATGTGGAAGGATTTGTGCTGGGAGAGAGACTTTTAAGAGTGCCTAAGGGAATACGGTGGTTTTTTACGCTGATCCTTCTGATGATCAGCTGGGTATTTTTTTTCAGTCCGTCTGTGGGAGAGGCATTTTCCTACTTGGGATTACTGGTAGCAGGAGGAGCGGGATTTCTGGACGCAGGCGCTGTCGGCCTTCTGACAGATTACGGTGTACTGTGGATCACGGCGGTTCTTTTTTCGACACCGCTTGTTTCTCTTGTGTATGAAAAGATACTGCGCGGAGGGAGACGGTGGCAGATTGCACTGAACTGTGCAGTATACGGGGCATTGTTCATCCTGTGCATCGCCGGGATCGTCTCGGGAACCGGGAGCAAAGCGATATATTTTTAGGAGCTGATTTATGGAACAGTCACAGAATAGAAAGAAGAAAAAGGTATATACGAAACAGGTCACGGCCCTTGTTTTTCTTGGATTGCTTTTCATCCTGTGTGTGATGAACCTGATTCCCGGAAACAGAGGGGCCGGGAAACCGAAGTTAACTTTGGAAGGTGTGCTGAACGGCGGATATATGGAGGATTACGGCAGTTATCTGACGGACCGTTTTTTAGGAAAAGGAATGTTCTCAGGGCTTGATTTCTCAGTAAAGACGTTGTTCGGAAACCGGGAGTCTGAAGGGATATACCGGGGGAGAGGACGGGTTTTGCTCGAGAAGACAGCCGCGCCTGATAATAAGGCGCTTGAGGAGAATACAGCGAAGATCAAAGAACTTGCCGCTGCTTATTACAACATACCGGTATATGTCATGCTTGTGCCCGGCGCAGCCAATATCCAGGCGGAAAAGCTTCCTCCCTATACTGCAGGCAGAGATCAGGAGAAGCAGTTTAATCAGATTCGGGAAATGCTCGGTACGGGAGTCAACTGGGTGGAGGTAAGCAAAGCGCTGAGGAAGCATGACAGTGAACAGCTTTATTACAGGACGGATAAATGCTGGACGTCCCTCGGGGCATTTTATGGTTATGAGGCCCTTGCGGCGGCTATGGAGCTTGATGCATCAAAGGACCGGGAACTTACGCCTTACGTGGTCAATAATGATTATATCGGCTCTCTGGCAAAAAAAAGCGGCTACGGAAAAGGATATGAGGATTCGGTCACCATCTATGCGCCGAAGAAGACAAAAGATGATGTCCGGGTGCTTATGACAAATATGGATACGAAAAAAAAGACCGCTACTCTCTATGACAGCACAAAGCTTGAAAAGGAAGATAAATATTCCCTGTTTCTGGGCGGCGATGCGGGGATGACAGATATTAAAACGACAGCGGATACTACAGACCGACTGCTGATCTTCAAAGATTCTTATGCTAATTGCCTGATCCCGTTTCTGACACCGTATTACCGGGAGATCCTCGCTGTTGATCCGTCGCTTTATGACGGAAATATTCAGGAAATCATGCGGAAGGCAAAATTTACAAGTATATTATTCCTGTATGGCGGCAATTCTTTTGTGACAGATACGAATATTTCCAAAGTGCTTGAATTGCCGGGAAAATCCGGCAGCCCGGGAATCCAGGGGGGAACCCCGGAGACGGAGAATGGGGCGGATCCAGGCGGAGAGGACGGCAGTACTGATGGAGGATCTTCTGACGCAGAAGAAGATACAGATTCGAGCGGAGAGGACGGCGGTACTGATGAAGGATCTTCTGACGCAGAAGAAGATACAGAATACGGGGAGACAGATGATGAGGCTGAATAAATATATAAGTGAGGCAGGCATCTGTTCCAGGCGCGAGGCAGACCGGCTTATCGAGAGCGGCCGTGTGACTGTGGACGGCAAAAAAGCGGTGCCGGGAATGCAGGTGACAGAGCAAAGCGATGTAAGGATCGGGAAAAAGCGTATAGGAAGCCGAAGCGGGAAAGTCGTCCTTGTGGTAAATAAGCCTGTGGGGATCGTATGTACGGAGGATATGCGGGAGCGGCGTAACATCATCCGGTTTCTTGATTATCCGGTGCGGGTTACTTATGCAGGGAGGCTTGATAAGGATTCCGGAGGACTTCTTATCATGACTAATGACGGAGATCTGATCAACGCGATGATGCGGGCGCGCCACCGCCATGAGAAAGAGTATAAGGTGACAGTGAATAAACCGGTTACGGATGAATTTTTAAGACGGATGAGCGAGGGTGTGCGCATCACGGATAAAGAGAAGAAGCTTGACGTGGTAACACTGCCCTGTAAGACGAAAAAACTTGGGAAATATACATTTTCCATCATACTTACCCAGGGGATCAACAGGCAGATCCGGCGGATGTGCGGGGCCTGCGGGTATAAGGTGACGGAGCTTTTGCGGGTACGGGTGCTGAATATTAAGCTTGGAGGCTTAAAAAGCGGGGAGATAAGGAAATTAACAGAGCAGGAGTTAAAGGAGTTATATGAGCAGACAAAAGGCAGACAGGATGAAGGAGCTGGTGGAGCTTCTTGACAGGGCGGGAAAGGCATACTATCAGGATGCGGAAGAGATCATGAGCGATTATGCTTATGATCAGCTTTATGACGAGTTGAAAAGTCTTGAGGAGGAGCTTGGGATCACACTGGCGGGAAGCCCTACCGTCAATGTGGGATATGAAGTCTTGAGCGAGCTTCCCAAGGAGCGCCATGAGCGCCCCATGCTCTCTCTGGATTAGACTAAGGTTGTACAGGAATTAAAGGAGTTTCTCGGAGATCAGAAAGCTCTGATGTCCTGGAAGCTTGACGGGCTTACTATTGTTCTCACCTACCGGGACGGCGGACTTTTCAAAGCAGTTACCCGGGGAAACGGAGAGGTCGGCGAGGTCATCACGAACAACGCCCGGGTGTTTAAGAACGTTCCGCTGAAGATCGCCTATAAGGGAGAACTGACCCTGCGGGGCGAGGCGGTGATCAGCTATAAGGATTTTGAGAAGATCAATGAAGAGATCGAGGATGTGGACGCCAGGTATAAGAATCCGAGAAATCTATGCAGCGGTTCTGTAAGGCAGCTCAACAATGAGATCACGGCGAGGAGAAATGTGCGGTTTTACGCGTTTTCTCTTGTGCAGGCAGAGAATGTTGACTTTGAAAATTCCAGACAACGGCAGATGGAATGGCTGAAAGGGCAGGGATTTGAGGTAGTGGAGTACCATATGGTGACTGCAGATACGGCGGAACGGGAGGTGGAGGATTTTTCCGAACGGATAACGGATAATGAATTTCCTTCTGACGGCCTCGTGCTCGTCTATGATGATATCGCGTATGGGCAGTCGCTTGGAAGAACATCAAAGTTCCCGCGGGATTCTTTTGCGTTCAAATGGGCTGATGAGATCCGGGAGACGAAACTTACAGAGATTGAGTGGAGCCCGTCGAGGACCGGGCTTATCAACCCGGTGGCTGTCTTTGAGCCGGTGGAGCTTGAGGGGACCACGGTGAGCCGCGCCAGCGTCCACAATATCAGTATCATGGAGGAACTGGAGCTTGGAATAGGAGACAGGATAGAGGTCTATAAGGCAAATATGATCATCCCGCAGATCGCGCAGAATCTGACGAGGAGCGGGGTTAAGGATATTCCGTCTGTCTGCCCGGTGTGCGGGGAAAAAACCCGGATTCGGAAGGTGAGCAACGCAAAAGCGCTTTATTGTACGAATCCGGAATGTCAGGCGAAGCATGTGAAGGCATTTTCCCTGTTTGTGAGCCGGGATGCCCTGAATATCGAGGGGCTGTCCGAAGCAACCCTTGAGAAATTCATCGCAAAGGGCTTTATCCGGGAGTTTTCCGATATCTTCCATTTAGAGCGCTATCATGAAGAGATCCGGCAGATGGAGGGATTCGGGGAAAAATCCTTTCAGAATCTTTCCGCAAGCATCGAAAAGGCCCGGGTGACAACTCTGCCGAGAGTGATATACAGTCTGGGGATTGCCGGAATTGGTCTTGCCAATGCGAAGGTGATCTGCCGGGAGTTTAAAAACGATGTGGATGCCATGCTCCATGCCACTGAGGAAGAACTTGGCCGTATAGATGGTATAGGCAGTGTTCTTGCCGGGGCGTTCGTTTCTTATTTTCAGGATGAGGATCATATAAAAATATTATTAAATTTGCTGAAAGAACTGGAAATTCCCGAAGAAATAGTGGATAATACTGAACGTATACTGGAAGGGAAGAAGTTCGTCATTACCGGAAGCGTCACTCATTTTGCCAACCGGAGCGAGGTGAAGGAGCTGATCGAGAGTCTTGGCGGTAAGGTGACAGGCTCTGTGACAGCAAAGACAGATTTCCTGATCAACAATGATGTACATTCCACATCATCCAAGAATAAGAAAGCAAATGAACTGAATATCCCGATTATTTCGGAGGAAGAATTTATAGAGATGGCGCGCGGGGGCAGATAACCGGCGAAAGGGCGGTATACCTGCCGGAAGAAGCGTGTACGGCGCCAGGAAGGGGAACTAATGGCTGACAATGACAAGACATTCGAGAACGAAGCGGAAAAGATTGACGAGACAAAGGTGACGGTGGAGGATGCGGATAAGAAGGACGATGAGTATGAGAAGGTGTGTTTCATCTGCCGCCGTCCGGAGAGTGTGGCGGGAAAGATGATCAATCTGCCCAAT
>CATLEM010000146.1 GCA_949916155.1 uncultured Dorea sp. | reverse complement strand
ACTTGTCAAGTCCAAGACCGCCGTTCGCTGCCTCAGCAGCGATGAAGATTGTGAGTCCCCACTTAGCCGCATAGTATGCAAGACGCTCAAACGTGAAAGATAAGCTACATACATAAAAGCCAAACGGGAACCCTTTTTTTGATTTTTCCATGAGTTTCACCCTCCAAACTATAAATTTGCTTTTCCTTTGTACAATATAACAAATAAAAGCATTTGACATTATGATATTAGCACAATATTTCCAAAAACACAATACAATCTTTTAAGAAAAACTTAAGTTATTGATTGTTAAATTTATAATTAATTTAGAATCTCCCATCTTTCCCTATAACTCGGCCATCCGCCCGAGAATCTCCTGATAGAACACCTCCTGACCTTTATTATTTTCCAGGACATCCAGGATATTTCCGTCCTTGAGGAAGATGATCCTGCTGCAATTGCTCGCGACCTTAGGATCATGGGTAACCATAACGATCGTCTTTTTATACTCCCTGTAAATTCTGTTCAGCGCCTCGATCACGATCTTTCCCGACTTGGAGTCAAGGTTCCCCGTAGGCTCGTCAGCCAGAATAAGGTCCGGCTGATTGATCAGCGCCCGGCAGATGGCCACTCTCTGCCTCTCACCTCCGGAGAGCTCATACGGATATTTTTTGATCAGATGGGTGATCTGGAAATGTCTGGCATGCTCCTCGGCTTCTGCAAAGCAATCCTCTTCCTCCGCCTTGTCCAATATCATAGGCAGCATGATGTTTTCCTCTACCGTCAGGCTGTCCATCAGGTAGAAATCCTGAAAGACAAACCCGATCTCACGGCGCCGGATATCCGCAAGTTCGTCCATCCAAAGCTCGTCCACCTTCCGCCCCTTAAAATACAGGCGTCCGCCCGTAGGTTTGTCGATCAGCCCCAAAAGCTTTAAAAGCGTTGTTTTTCCGCATCCGGATTTCCCCATGATCCCTACAAACTCATTTTCCTCAATCTGGAAATCCAATCCCTTCAGTACTTTGATCACGCCTTCCTCCTGATTCGGAAGCCTGTAATTGCGTACCAGCTCCTCCACCTTCAATACACTTTCCATATCTATACCTCACATACCTTTTTTTCGATCCGGCGGATATTCCATTCCGTCAGAATACACACAGCTGCGCCGAATAATACCAGTTCACACACTGCCGGCGGCACAATCATCCGAAGAAGCCTTTCTGCATCCGCTTCGGTATAAAGCCTGGCATGAAGACTCCCAAGCACCAGCCCCACACTTAACACTCCGGAAAAAATTACGGTCAGGATATAATAAACCCTGATCTCACTTCTAAGAAGCGCCGTCCGTTCCTTCCTTTTCATCCCCATGCAGTTAAGAAACTGCGCCCTGCGGATATTCACTCTTTTTTCCGTCATCATCTTTATGCCGAGAAGCAGCACGGATGCAGCGAAAAATATTGCCGACAGCAGGACCGCCATCGTCTGGCGCATCTGAAGCTCTGCATCCGCCCGTTGTTTTATCTCTGTCTTCAGATAGGAGCTTCTTACCTTTGTATCGTATTTTTCTTCTGTCCTGTGCCGTTCCTTAAAGGCGGAAAGCTCCGGCTGAAGTTCCTCTATGGCCTTTTGTCCTGCCTTAATGAGCACAAGCCTTGTCGGTCCCTGGTTCGGCTCGGCGCCCGCCTCGATAAACTCCTCCTCCGTCAGGATCTCTCCCCAATACGGATCCGTCACTTTCCACGCATCTTTTGCCTTTTCAAAATAAGCGTCGGAAAACACGATAAGATTCTCCCGCTCTCCCTGGCTTAATACTCCGGTCAGGCTGTCTGCCTCCTCCCCGGCTATCTGCCGGATCGCATAAGATGTCGTAGTCAGGCCGTGCGCAAACTCCGGCCCCGGAGAGAACATCTCGCACACTGGCCCGGTATAGAGTACCGGCGTCTCCCTGGGCACATAATAGTCATAATAATCAACGGGCCGGGCTTCTGTTCCCTTATCCTGCTGATGCACTATATAGATTTTCTCTCCCTTGTCATCCAGTCCCAGCGGTTTTTCCTGATATCCCGGATAACGCGCTTTTTTCAAAGCGTGGTATGTAGTCTCCGATATCCCGATATTCTGGCTGGCGATTCCGGCCATACCGGCATCGCTTCCGGACACACGGAACATGGGATAGATCTGGGCCGATACACCTTCTTTTTCCTGAAGCTTATCAAGAAACGCATCCTCTTCTTCCCCTTCGCCGGCGATCAGCACCAGGTCATAAGGAAACAGCCTGTCTGTATCCCCCACAAGACGGGCGGAAAACAACTGCATGAAGAAAAGGCCGATAATACAGGTCTGAAGGACACATAGCCCGAAGATATACCATACAGCGCTTCTGGATTTGTGGTAGAACGGGTGCTGCTTTAAAAGCTTTCGCAGCGCTCCCTTTCTTTTTCTTCTCCAATGCAGGTATCCTGCGATACCGAATCTGAGGATCAGATAAACGCCTGCACAGCAGCGGATCAAAAACCCCGCATCCTCTGCATTTACATTTTCCCTGTACCCCAGAATTCCTGATACGGTAAGGCAGACGCCCGCCGCCGCAAATACAAACTGAAAACGCCTCGGGATCCATTCTTTTATCATCTGAAGCTCTGTAGAGCTTCCCATCCGAAATCCCACAAACAGGTCATGGGTAACAAAAAATGTCACCAAATAGATTAAAATCATAACTGCCGCTGCCTTCAGAAGAAGCAGCGGTGAAAACCATCCTGCGGCCCCGCCGCCCGCCCTGCTCCAAAACAGGAATACCATGATCACTCCGAGTATGCCGCCGAAGATGAGCGATACGGCCGTTCCGATACCAAGCTCCACGCCCAGGCAGGAATATATGGTCTTTGTCCGGATTCCCAGCGTTTTAAATACGCCGTACTCCGGAAGCCTTTTCCTGAGGTAATACAAAAGCAGCAAAACCAGCATGAGAAGCCCCACGATCCCCAACTCAACCAGGCCTCTGAACAAAACTTTTCCCGCGCCTGCCGGGTAGCCTGTCTTATAACTCATATCTCCTTCTTTTACCAGCATCTGCATCCCGAATCCCGACACCACAAAAGCAAACACCAGTCCGTTGCAGAGAAGAAGTACAGAATACTCTTTCAGATTCCCAATAAAGTTTTTCCATATCACACGGAAAAACAGACGGTTGTATTTCCCCGGAAAATAAAGGCGCGCCCTGCGCTCTGCCTTTATCCGCTTCTCTTCTTTTTCATACTCGGCCCTGTCTATCACTTCCCTGTCCCAGATCTCGATCATCTTGCGCCCGATGCACTCGATACCTGAAAGCATCATAAGTATCCCCGGATACAGGATCACTTCCACCGAATTGCTGCATATCGTTGCGATCATATAATCCCACATACCGGCATAGGTAAACATGATCGCCATCAAAATCACAGCCATATTCACATACCAGTCTTTTTTCAGGAATACGGTTATCTGATATATGATACACAGAACAAAAAACAGAAAATAAATAAACAAGTTGGCGGAAAGTCCTCCCGCATAGGACGGATCCGGCGGCAAGCCGGCACGTTCAATAATGCTCTCTGCTCCTTCCGTCTTAAGACATACGGCAAAGGAGAGCAGATTATACCTCTCCCCTCCCACCATGATCCACGGATAGCACAGCGCCCCGAAGATCAGCAGGTACATAATCGTGGAAAAACGCTGTTGTATACGCCGTTTTCGGCTCGTAATTATTTTTTCTTTCCCCATTCCTCTGCATCCTCCCTGCAAGTCTTCTTTGACTCTTTTTTACATTGTTCATTATAGCATTAAAAATCCCCCTGGCAATACCATTTTCTTTTTTTGACTTTTTTGTACTTTAGTCTATAAATGTGTTTCAGAAAGTGTTATAATTTTCCTAAGAAGAATGTTACGTCCACTGTACAATGTGCACAGTAACACAAAAAACATGCCGGCCCTCTGGCCGGCAGGACTTTAGGAGGTTTTTTATCATGAATGTAGCAGAAAGAGTGCAAAGGCTCCGCGCCCTCATGGCGGAGAAGGGAATCGACGCTTACGTTGTCCCTACGGCGGATTTCCACCAGAGCGAGTATGTTGGGGAGCATTTTAAAGCACGGAAATTCATCACCGGGTTCAGCGGTTCCTACGGCACGGCAGTCATCACGAAGGACGACGGCGGCTTGTGGACAGACGGAAGGTATTTCTTCCAGGCTGAGAACCAGCTTGCCGGCAGCGGCATACGTCTGATGAAGATGTTCGTGGGGGACACGCCCTCCATCACCGAATATCTGCAGACAAATATCCCGGAGGGCGGATGCGTAGGCTTTGACGGCCGCGTCCTCTCCATGGGCGAGGGCCAGGAGTACGAGGAGGCGCTTAATGCAAAGAACATCCGCATCAACTACTCGGACGACTTAATCGACATGATCTGGGAGAACCGCCCGTCCCTGTCAAAGAAGCCGGCGTTTTTCCTGGAGGAAAAATATTCCGGCGAAAGCTCTTCCTCAAAGCTTGCCCGGGTGAGAAAGGTTATGGCGGAAAACGGCGCCGACTCCCACATCATCGCCTCCCTGGACGATGTGTGCTGGCTCCTTAATATCCGCGGGGACGACGTAGACTTCTTCCCGCTCCTTCTCTCCTACGCCATCGTGACCATGGACAAGGTTGAGCTTTACGTGGACGATTCCAAGCTGGATGACAGGATTCACGAGGAGCTTGTGAAAAATAATGTATCCATCCATCCCTACAATGACATTTACGAGGATATCAAAGGCTTAAGCGCGGACAGCACCACCATGATTGATCCCATGAAGATGAACTATGCCCTTTATAAGAACATCCCCTGTAAGATCGTGGAGGCGGCCAACCCGACGATCCTGATGAAGGCCATGAAAAATGACGTGGAGCTTGAGAATGTCAAGAAAGCCCACATCAAGGACGGCATCGCCATCACCAAGTTCATGTACTGGATAAAGAACCGCTACGACAAAGAGCCCATCACGGAGTTAAGCTCCGCGGCCAAATTGACAGAGCTGCGCGCGGCACAGGAGGGCTATATCAGCGACAGCTTCGAGCCATTATGCGCTTTCGCCGACCATGCGGCTATGATGCACTACTCCCCGTCCGAGGAGTCAGACGTGCAGTTAAAATCCGGCGCGTTTTTCTTAAATGACACCGGCGGCGGCTATTTCGAAGGCTCCACAGACATCACCAGAACCTTTGTCTTAGGCTCCGTGGACCAGCAGATGAAGAAATACTTTACCGCTGTCGTGCGCGCCATGATGCGCCTGTCCCGGGCGAGATTCCTCTACGGCTGCTACGGCTACAATCTTGACGTGCTGGCAAGGGGACCGATCTGGGACCTTGACCTTGACTACCAGTGCGGCACCGGCCACGGCGTAGGGTATCTCGGCAACATCCACGAGGCGCCCACAGGCTTCCGCTGGTACGTTGTCCCCAGCAAGAATGAGCACCACCAGCTTGAGGAAGGCATGGTCATCACCGACGAGCCCGGCATCTACGAGGACGGCCAATTCGGTATCCGCATCGAGAATGAATTTATCGTGCGGAAGGGAACGAAGAATAAGTATGGCCAGTTCATGTACTTCGAGACTGTGACTTTCGCCCCCATCGACCTTGACGGCATCGACCCGGAGGAGATGAGCAGGGACGAAAGAGAATGGCTCAATAACTACCATAAAGATGTGTATGAAAAGATCGGGCCGCACCTTACCGATGAGGAAAGAGAGTGGCTGAAGGAATATACACGGGCGATCTAGAATCTGTATTTAATATAAATATCTGCCCGTAAGATAACATACATATGAAATCAAATGCCCTCAGCGAACAAAAGGCTGTATATGCCCTTTGTCAGCTGAGGGTATTGTAAGGGTTTCATGCGCATAAACAGACACTATTCGAACTCGTCTTTATTCTGCTACCTCAAGAAGTTTTTTATTAATACGTGTCTGCACATCCAAATAATACGCTGTCTCCGCTGTATTCATTTCTCCATCATCCCACTCATCAAACTCTTCTACCATATCAGCATATTTACTCATATAACTTGTGTAATCAGCCAATAATCCTGCATCAGTTCCACCGGATTTTGCATATTTCTCCATGAACTCGCAATATTCATTCATAAATTCTTCGTAGCTGTCCATCGCCTTTTTAAATTCTGGACGCATACCATCTATCAGTTTTGTATTGCCACCTGCTTTTTCCGTAGATTCGGTCTGCTGCTTAGTTTCCGGAGAATTTTCACTTTCCTGCTCTGTTTTAGAAACATTTGCATCAGCTTCATCTGGTTTTTCGGCCTGAATAATCATTATATTATTTCCCTGATAAGTTAACGAAAGTTTATTTCCAGCCTCGTCTTTAGCATTATAGAATTTGTCACCTCTCTCATAATCAACAGAGAATCCATGATCTGAACATTCATCTGCATAAGCGTTAAAATCCTCTATAGATGTTTCTCCAACATAGATTTCGCAACCATTTTCTGTATCTGTAGAAACCTTGCCGACTGTAGATTTCAGTAGTG
>CATLEM010000145.1 GCA_949916155.1 uncultured Dorea sp. | reverse complement strand
CAACGGTCAGAAAATAAGAGGGGGTCAGTCTATGAAAAAAAGAGCAGTGGTTGCGTTAGGTCACCGGGCGCTTGGAACAAATCTGCCGAAGCAGATGGAGGCGGTGAAAAAAACAGCGAAGGTGATCGCTGATCTGATCGAGGATGGTTATCAGGTAGCGGTCACTCACAGCAACGCACCGCAGGTCGGCATGATCCATACAGCGATGAATGAATTCGGTAAAGTTCATGAGGATTATACGGCTGCGCCGATGTCGATCTGCTCGGCCATGAGCCAGGGGTATATCGGGTATGACCTCCAGAATGCGATCCGTGAAGAGTTGTTAAACCGCGGCGTATACAGAACGGTAAGTACGATTCTTACTCAGGTGATCGTAGATCCTTATGACGAGGCGTTTTATACGCCGACTAAGATTCTCGGACGCTGCATGAATGCAGAGGAGGCCAATGAAGAGCGCAAAAAAGGCAACTATGTCGTGGAAGAACCGGGAAAAGGGTACAGAAGGATAGTGTCTGCGCCTAATCCAGTCAGCATTGTAGAGATAGACGCGATAAGGGCGCTTCTCGACGCGGATCAGGTTGTCATCGCCTGCGGAGGAGGGGGTATCCCTGTACTTCAGCAGGACAATCACCTCAAGGGTGCCAGCGCCGTGATAGAGAAGGATCTGATCGCGGGAAAGATGGCGGAAGAAGTAAATGCAGATGAGCTTATCATTCTGACCAGCGTGGAGAAGGTTAAGATCAACCTGGGGCGTCCCCAGGAGGCATCGCTTGGAGAGATCTCCGTGGAAGAGGCAAAGCAGTATATAGAGGAGGGACATTTTGGAGAATACAATATGCTGCCCAAGCTGAGCGCTTCCGTGGAGTTTATTGAGAAGAGAGAGGGCAGACGGGCAGTCATTACCTCCTTCGAATGTCTGAAAGATGCGCTTAAAGGTAAGGACGGAACCTGGATCACCGGATAGCCGGCGGAAAAATCTGGATAAGACAGGAATAATCTTTTAAATAACAGGGTATCCTAATATCCTAAGAAAAAAGGTAAGGAGGGATCCCCATGAAAGCAAAAGTAAATGAAGGGTGTATTTCCTGCGGAGCATGTGTTGCAGCATGTTCAGAGGTGTTCAGATTTAACGAGGACGGCGTTGCAGAGGCATTTGCCGATGTAGCGCCGGAATATGAAAAGTCAGCAATAGAGGCACGGGACAGTTGTCCTGTCTCGGTGATAGACATTGAGGAATAACAAAAGATAATGATTCGCATACATTATATTAATAGTGTATGCGAATTTTTATGTGTCTGTAAAATCGCAGATCAAGATACAGGAGGCGGACAGCGTGAGGCTTTGCGAGTTAGAGGATAAGGAAGTGATCAATACGTGTGACTGCAAAAAATTAGGCTATATAGCAGACCTGATCATCGATGAGTGCAAAGGCCGTATTGAAGCAGTAGTAGTTCCAAAGACTGGAAAGCTGTGCGGATTTTTTGGCGACAGTGCAGAGTATATCATCCCTTTTCAATGCATTAAAAGGATAGGACCGGACATTATTCTCGTGGAAATCTGCGAAGAAAAATAGAAAATAAGCGGAATTGGCAAGATTTTACGTTCGAAATGTTTGACTTCTTATTTCTCAGAAGATATACTATATACAAAATTGAAATGAAAGGATAAAGTGAAATGAAATGTCCATATTGCAGTAATCCGGATACAAGAGTTGTGGACTCCAGACCGGCAGATGACGGAACATCGATCAGACGCCGGCGTTCATGTGACTCTTGCGGGAAGCGCTTTACGACTTATGAAAAGGTGGAGACGATACCGCTTATTATCATTAAAAAGGATAATACCCGAGAGCAGTATAACCGCATAAAGCTTGAAAATGGAGTGATCAGAGCCTGCTATAAGAGACCGGTTCCGGCGGAAGAGATTGAGCGGATGGTGGACAGGATAGAGACGAATATATTCAGTCTGGAGGAAAAAGAGATACCGAGTAATGTGATCGGAGAGATGGTGATGGATGGGCTTAAGGATTTAGATGAGGTTGCTTATGTCCGTTTTGCGTCGGTTTACAGAGAGTTTAAGGACGTGAATACATTTATGGACGAATTGAAGAAGATTCTTGATCGGTAAGTTTGAGATGGATTGGGTGATAATAGTATATGAGAACATACAAATTGACGATTTCTTATGACGGAAGCAGGTACCAGGGATGGCAGCGCCAGGCTACGACTGATAATACGATCCAGTTTGTGCTGGAATACAGTATCGGAAAGATGGTTGGGTACCGTGTGGAGATAGACGGTTCGGGGAGGACGGATGCAGGTGTACATGCCCGCGGGCAGGTGGCCAGTGTGAGGCTTTCAAAGCTTTATGATGTAGACGAGATGAGAGAAGCGCTTAACCGGTATCTGCCGGAGGATATCCGGATCATAGACGTGGAACTTGTGAAGAACGGCTTTCATGCCCGAAAGAGTGCGAAGGGCAAAAAGTATGAATATTACATTGACTGCCGGGAAAAGCCGGATGTATTTTCACGCAGGTATTGTTATCACTACCCGGAGAAACTGGACATAGAGGCGATGCGCGCGGCAGTGCCTTATCTGATCGGTCCGAAGAATTTTATCAGCTTTACCGATGATCCGGACTGTAAAGATCCTGTCCGCAAGATCATTAATATAAAGATTGTCAGCAACGGCGAAAAAGTAAGGATCACGTATTATGGGACAGGCTTTCTGTATCATATGGTGCGGATCCTCACAGGGACGCTTCTGGAGATCGGGACAGGCAAACGCGAGGCATCCAAGCTTCCGGTAGTGATAGCGGCAGAAGACAGGAGCCTCGCCGGATTCCTTGCCCCGGCAAGAGGGCTGTTTTTAAGAAAGGTTTATTATTAATTCCATATATATAGTTTATTATCTGATTGCGTCAGTTCGCGGCAGCTTTGCCTGACCTGCGCAATCGCTTGTTTTACGCCTTTTTTGCAATACACAGTGTTTCCTGTAACATTCACATATCCGAGCTGTGACAGGCATTGGGATTCATTCTCATTAAAATAGGCTTTGAAATGGATGCCGTTTCGGTTGCCGTATACCGTGTTGCCGGAGACGGTCAGTGTGGAATCAGCCATGCTGCCGGGAGCGATCCCCATAATGGCCACGTGTATTCCGATAGTATAAGAAGAATTGTTATCGGTCCTTGCGGCATTTGTTATAATCGTATTGCCGCTGATCTCGCCGCCGACGGTGTTAAAGTAAGCAAGGGCTTCAGAGGTTGTGCCGGTAAGGGTATTTCCTTTGATCACAACATTTTCATGGAATTTACTGCGCCATTTTCCGCCTTCGGAATCTGTCCAGTTAACGCCGACCGCACGGGCGCCGGTGATGGTATTGTTCAGGATATATACATTTTTGCAGGTCTGTCCTTTGACGTATTTTTTGCCGTATTCAGCAATCTTAGGCGCAGTTTTCTTTGTGGCAAGGTCGATCTGGATCTGTTCTTCCAGACATTTCGCCGGATTTTTGCCGATGGCAGCAACTTTGCAGTTTTTAATCGTTACATTTTTGCAGGCAATAATTTCTATTGCATGTCCCTTGTAATTGGCATTGCAGTCGACACCGTCCATTACCAGATTGGTCACATAGGAAAAAGCAAACAGGCTTCCGGTTCTTCCGTCTTTGTCTATGCTGCGCCATGTTCCGCCGATGATAGAAAGATTTTTGATTTTCTTGTTTGGTGCGGCGAAGATGACGTTGCTCTTTTTCTTGCCGATTATTTTGGCGCCTTTGGCAATGATGGTAGTATTATTCCCGGGTCTCAATACTCCGTTGAGTTTTATTTTGGATTTTTTTGGAATGACAACAGTTTTTTTCTTGTTGCCTGCGATCAGATGGTTCAGGTTTTTGTAGTTCGTATTGGAATTTTTGGATGGGATCAGGACCATCTGACCTGATTTGTTATATCTGGCAATTGTCTTGCCGTTGTATTTTATTGCTTTAGAAGCTGCCTGCACCTGTCCTGCATCAAAGATAAGAAATAATCCGCAGATGATGACCAGAGAGAGAGGAAAGATAAAACGTGGGACTTTTTTACTTTTTCTTGTGTTATTCATAATTACTTCTCCTGATGTTTAATTTTTTTTTAACATTATTGTATTATGATATATGCGCCAAAGAATCTTTTTGACATTTATATCATTTTATCACATATGAGAGAGATTTGACAGATAAATATTAATGCTGAAAAGGGGTCTGGATTGATGAAAGGAAGAAAGAATAAATTTTTTATAAAACGTATTGACAGGATATTAGCGGCGGTTCTTATTCTGTCATTGATTGCCATGCCTGCAGAGGGATGGGCAGCTTCGCCGGAGGCAGATGCCGATGCGGCACAGGCGGCTGCGCCTGAGGGCATGCCGGAGCTTTTGGATGCGGAATTCCAGAAGGAAAGTACGGCTGTGTCTGATGACGTGGTCACTAATGAGATTATCGTAGTTTACGATGACGCAGGAGTTTCCGGAAAAGGTCAGGAGAAAATCCAAAAGCAGGCGGAAGAAGCACTGGGAGATATCAATGCAGAGGTTACGCAGGAAGTTGTCGAAGCAGGAGACCAGCAGGGAACAGTTGTTGTTGCTGAGATTCCGGAGAGACTGGGTGTGGAAGAGGCGATCAAGCAGGCCGAGGCAGATGAACATATCAGTTTTGCACAGCCCAATTACGTGTACAGCGCCTTGGGTGAAGTAAAGACATGGGAAGAAGAACCGGAAGAAGCAGCAAGATCAGAAGCTGCAGCAGGGCTGGAAGATACAGCAGAGCAAGAATCAGAAGAATCAGAAGAACCAGAAGAAGCAGCAAGATCAGAAGCTGCAGCAGAGCCGGAGAGCACAGAAAGACCGGAAGCTATTGCAGAAACAGAAGATATTGTAGAGCCAGAAGGTGATATAGAAACAAAGGCTGTTACTAATGATTATATCTATAATCAGGGGAAAAGAGCGGATTATCTTGACCAGGCAAAAATATATGACGCGTGGGATATAGCGAAAAGCCAGAAGAGAGTGACTGTAGCGGTCTTAGACAGTGGATGCCGTCTGGACCACGAAGATCTGCAGAATAATATTCTGAAAGATTATGCTTATGATTCATACTATGGCAGACCATTAACTGCTTCGTCGGTTCCATATGGAGGAGATCCGTCAGGACATGGTACACATGTATGCGGACTGGTCGCGGCAGAAGCCAACAATGGGATAGGTGTCGCAGGTTCTTCTTATAATGCCAATGTATTGCCGGTTAAAATATTTGACAATTACGGCCGATCTGCAACAACAGCGTCATTTTTAAGAGGATTAGAATATTGCAGACAGCTTATTGAAGATGGTAAAATAAATAATCTGCATGTGATCAATATGAGTGTCGGTTATTATTCAAGAAGTACAATTAGCAGCGGAGATACCCTGCTTGAAAATATGATTGGAATCATGGCAGATTATTATAATGTTCTCTGTGTATGTGCAGGAGGCAATGGAGACGGTAAAAGCAAGCCTTATGTAACAGCGATGTATCCGTCTGATTTTGAGAATTGCCTGTCGGTCACAGCTCTTGATGACAATAATTTTAACTGTCAGTGGTCGGATTATAATCAGGCGAAGGATATCAGTGCGCCCGGCGAGGGAATCATATCTACACATTCGTTAACACGGAATTATTATGCATATTCAGACGGTACTTCCATGTCAGCGCCGATCGTGTCAGGAATCTGCGCGCTTTTGTGGGCACAGTACCCATACCTGGAAGTAGATGAGGTTGTGGAAGCTGTTGAGGTTACAGCAGATTCCAATGCGGTAAAATGGCAGGATAATAAGACAGACAAGGCACGCAGGGGGGAAACCGGGAGCCATGGAGCAATTGATGCGGCAGAGGCATTAAAATATATATCTAATAAAGTTGTTGCAAGAGGAAACCGAAGTATAGAAAAAGCGGAAATAAAAGGTATCAGTGAATTTTATCAATATACCGGAGGAAGGATCAGGCCAGCCGTTAAAGTTGTCATGTCAGGTGAGCCGTTAAAAAAGAATTCAGATTATCTGATATCCTACAGCAACAATATCAATACCGGGACAGCAACGGTAACGATTGAAGGAATCGGATTATATAAAGGAACTGTTGTAAAGAACTTTTCAATCGGAACAAAAGATATTGCACAGTGTTCGATCGCTTTATCCGGAACAAACTATGCCTATACAGGAAGTGCCATTAACCCGGCAGTAACTGTCCGGGTAAGCAGCCAGAATTCGGTAAAGCTTAGGAATGGCGTGGATTACACGGTCTCTTATGCGAACAATGTAGAACCGGGCACAGCATCCGTGACGATCAAAGCGAAAAACAGCAATTATACAGGAAACGTAGTAAAAAAATATACGATTGCCAAGGCAAATGTAAAATCCCTTGCGACAAGGCTGTCTGCAACAGCCTATACTTATAATAAAAAAAGAAGAAATCATACGACTTTTGGACTATACGGAGGGTGCCAAATGAAAATTTCTATCAATCGAAAAGCCCACA
>CATLEM010000144.1 GCA_949916155.1 uncultured Dorea sp. | reverse complement strand
AGCTCAGCTGGATAGAGCGTTTGGCTACGGACCAAAAGGTCGGGGGTTCGAATCCTCTCGCCCACGCTAAAAGAGAATTGAGAAAAAGCATTCCGGAGGACGGGGTGTTTTTTTATTTCAAAAAAATAATTCTCTTGCTTTTTTCTGTCATTGTGTTATGATAATAAAAATCAGGACGGCAGTTTTTACTGCCCTCTAAATTTGTTGGCGGGGAAACCCGCAATTCATGCGCTTTCGGCGCGGCGAACTTTGTTCGTCATAATATATCAGGCTGAAAAGCCTTACTTTCTTATCGCCCGTCTTTCCGGGCAGTTATCCAATGAAACGGTTATACAGATTATTTTCACAAGGAGGAATTTGCGTATGGCAAACAAGTTACAAGATTATTTTCCTATGATTCGGACAAAGGAATCGATTATGGAACAGATTGAGGCGGACAGGCATTTAAAGTCCATGTTTGAACAGTGGGGTGAAAAACACCGGCAGGAGTTTCTGGATTTCTGCACCGGAGTCCGGGGTGTAAAACCCATGTATGATTTCGTCAGCAAAGAGGTTCTGAACCCGGAGACAGTGCCGGAGCGGATTGACGAGTTATTGTCGCTTCTTTTAGGGCAGGAAGTGCATATCGTGGAGGTGCTGCCGGGCGACAGCACGAGGATTGCGGACGAGGCCTCGCTGGTCATTATGGATATCGTAGTGCAGCTAAAGGACGGCAGCATCGCCAACCTTGAGATTCAAAAAATCGGGTATAAATTCCCGGGGGAGCGGAGCGCGTGTTACTCCGCAGACTTATTGCTGCGGCAGTATAAGAGAGTCCGCAGCAAACGAAAAGAGAAATTCGCTTACAGAGACATCAAACAAGTATACACCATCGTATTATTCGAACATAGCCCATCGGCATTCCGTCAGTTTCCTGACACATATCTTCACTATTTTGAACAGGAATCAAATACCGGACTTAAGATGGATCTCCTGCAGAAATATCTGTTCGTTCCTCTTGACATCTTCCGGGAAATCCAGCACAATAAACATATCAGGATAGAGAATCGGTTAGAGGCATGGCTTGCGTTTCTGTGCATGGATGAGCCGGAGGCGATTATTTCCATCATAGAAAAGTATTCGGATTTCAAAGCTATGTATGAGCAGATTTATGATATCTGCCGTAATATAGAAGAGGTGATGGGTATGTTTTCAAAGGAACTTAGGGAGATGGACCGGAATACGGTGCAGTTGATGATTGACGAGATGCAGGAAGAGCTGAACCAGAAGAAACAGGAGTTGGAGCAGGAAAGGCAGAATGCAGAGAAGAAATTGAAACAAAAAGACAAGGAGCTGGAGCAAACCAGACAGGCATATGAAAAGGCGTTGGAACGGATTGCAATGCTGGAGGCGTTGTCTTAAAGAGAAATACAAAATTATACCGAAACTGCCGCAATCTGTGTTACAATGCTAATAACACATTTTCCGCGGGGAAAGAATAGTCAAAAGAGGTGAAAATATATGGCAAAGTATGTTATGGCATTGGACGCAGGCACGACAAGCAACCGCAGTATCCTGTTCAACGAAAAGGGCGAGATATGCAGCGTGGCGCAGAAAGAGTTTACCCAGTATTTCCCCAAACCGGGCTGGGTGGAGCATGATGCTAATGAGATCTGGTCCTCCCAGCTCGGCGTGGCGGTGGAGGCCATGAATAAGATTGGGGCGGCGGCAGAGGATATTGCGGCAATCGGGATTACGAACCAGCGGGAGACGGCAATCGTGTGGGATAAATCCACGGGGGAGCCGGTCTATCACGCCATTGTGTGGCAGTGCCGCAGGACGGCGGAGTACTGCGACGAGCTGAAGGAAAAGGGTTATACGGAGATGTTCCGCAAAAAGACGGGGCTTATCATCGACGCTTATTTTGCGGGAACGAAGATTAAATGGATTTTGGACAATGTGGAGGGAGCCAGGGAGAGGGCCGAGAAAGGCGACTTGCTCTTCGGTACGGTGGAGACCTGGCTGATCTGGAAACTGACCAAGGGCGCGGTACATGTGACGGATTATTCCAATGCGTCCAGGACGCTGCTTTTTAACATTAATACATTAGAATGGGACAAAGAGATTTTGGATATTATGGATATTCCTGAATCAATGCTGCCGAAAGCGATGCCGTCAAGCTGTGTGTACGGGCATGCCGATCCATCGTTTTTAGGTGGCCCAATCCCGATCGGCGGCGCGGCGGGCGACCAGCAGTCGGCGCTTTTCGGACAGACCTGTTTCCAGCCGGGGGATGCGAAGAATACTTATGGGACGGGATGTTTCCTTCTGATGAACACGGGCGAGAAACCGGTATTTTCCGAGAACGGACTTGTCACCACCATCGCGTGGGGCCTTGACGGGAAGGTGTACTATGCGCTGGAAGGCTCGATTTTCGTGGCGGGCGCGGCTGTCCAGTGGCTCAGGGATGAGATGCGGCTGATTGATTCTGCCATGGATTCGGAGTATATGGCGAAAAAGGTAAACGATACCAACGGGTGCTATGTGGTGCCGGCGTTTACCGGCCTTGGGGCGCCTTATTGGGATCAGTACGCCAGAGGAACGATCGTAGGGCTGACAAGAGGCGTCAATAAGTACCACATTATCCGGGCTACGCTGGAGTCCCTTGCTTATCAGGTGAATGACGTACTTAACGCTATGGAAGCAGACTCTTCAATCTCCTTAAGCTCCCTTAAAGTGGACGGCGGGGCCAGCGCCAATGATTTCCTTATGCAGACCCAGGCGGATATCATCAATGCGCCGGTGAAGCGTCCCCAGTGCATCGAGACGACAGCCATGGGCGCAGCTTACCTTGCCGGGCTTTCTGTGGGCTACTGGAAGGACAAGGAGGAAGTCATTAAAAACTGGGCGATTGATAAAGTATTTACCCCTCAGATTGAGGAAGAGAGGCGTCAAAAGAAAATAAAAGGATGGGAGAAGGCTGTAAAATATGCTTACGGCTGGGCGAAGGATGAAGACTGAAAAAGCAAAGACTTTGAAGATAATCTGTGAGGTCTGCAGAAACGGCTGTGAGATTGAGGCAGAAGTCCGGGACGGGGAAGTCCTGGATGCATCAGGCAATGGATGTATAAAAGGGTTTATCTATGCGCAGCAGAAGGTGCAGGAAATGGAAGGATAACGTTTCTTCGTCATTGTTTTAACTTTTTTGTGGACAATAGCTTCAAAATGTAATAAAATAGATGCATTGAGAGTTTTTAGAGCATTTTTAGAAGGAAGGTATTGGTATTTATGAAACGAAACGTTATTGTAGGACAGTCAGGCGGACCGACAGCAGCTATAAACTCCAGTCTTGCAGGTGTTTACCGTACTGCGAAGGATCGTGGAGCGAATAAAGTATATGGTATGCTGCATGGAGTGCAGGGATTATTGGAGGAGAAGTATATTGACCTTTCCGATCATATCAAGACAGAGCTTGACGCAGAGCTTCTTAAGAGAACACCGGCTGCATTTCTCGGCTCCTGCCGTTACAAACTGCCGGAGATTCATGAGGACAGAGGCGTGTATGACAAGATTTTTGCTATTTTGGATAAGCTTGATATCGAAGCATTTATCTACATCGGCGGCAATGACTCTATGGATACGATCAAGAAATTATCAGATTATGCGATCATTACCGGACACCCGACAAGATTCGTCGGCTGTCCGAAGACGATTGATAATGATCTTGCGCTGACGGATCATACACCGGGATACGGCAGTGCGGCTAAGTATATCGGAACCTCCATGAAAGAGATCATCCGTGACGGTTTCTGTCTGGAGTACTCTAAGGGGATTGTTACGATCGTAGAGATCATGGGACGTAACGCAGGATGGCTTACCGGTGCGGCAGCTCTTGCACAGGGCGAGGACTGCGAAGGACCGGATATGATCTATCTGCCGGAACATTCCTTTGATCTGGTGAAGTTCCGCGATAAAGTTCAGGAGATTCTGGATAAGAAGACATCTGTGGTCGTTGCTGTATCAGAGGGAATCCGTACAGAAGACGGCAACTACGTATGCGAGCTTGGCAACAGTGTTGATTTCGTAGATGCATTCGGACATAAGCAGTTGTCCGGTACAGCAGCATATCTTGCGAATTATATTGCAGGAGAGCTTGGATGCAAGACCCGTGCTATCGAATTGAGCACATTGCAGAGAGCAGCATCCCATGCGGCATCCCGTGTAGATATTCTGGAGGCTTATCAGGTAGGCGGTGCGGCTGTCAAGGCAGCGGATGAAGGCGACAGCGGCAAGATGGTAGTGCTTCAGAGACTTTCTGACGATCCGTACCAGTGCGGAACGGAAGTAAAGGATGTCCATAAGATTGCCAACGACGAGAAGCTTGTTCCGCCGGAGTGGGTAAACAGGGAGGGAACATATGTGACCAGCGAGTTTATCTCTTATGTAAGGCCGCTGATCCAGGGTGATGTATCACCGGTAATGGTAGACGGTATCCCAAGACACCTGTATACACCAAGAGAGCTGAGCGAGAGACACAGAGATTAATCAGTATTGAGTGAACGAGTGAGAGACACAAAAGATTGATAAATAGATAAGCTGCGGCATCCTGCGGAGAGTTCTGCAGGGTGCTGTTTTTAAAATTTTGTCCGGATGGAAAAAAGTTCTTGATTTTTTCCTGATTATCTTTTAATATATAAGTCACTCCAATATTCTAAAGAATCTTGTATATTCTAAAGTTATCTTTTTTCGTTATTTTCATGAAGTGATTTCCTGAATCTGATCTATAAAGAGAGGTGGTGCTTTTGGCAGTTAAAGAAGAGTATGATGTATTACGTTTAATTGAGCATAATCAGGTTTGCTATATCAGCTCAGAGTACATAAGGGGGGCGCCCCTGCCCAGATGGATAAAATATCACCCTGGAATGAAAAAGGAAGAATTGTTCCGCATGATCAGTGATATCGCAAAGCAGTTATGGCAGATTCACAGATGCAGGGGCAATCCATGTTACCGTTATGTGAATCCTTACAGTATTATTGTATCGGAGGACGGCCGGGCGGGGTTTCTTGATGTCAATGCGGAATCGAACGGTGAGCAGCTCAGGCTCATGCAGCGCCGTACAGTGCGGGAGCATTTTCTTCCGCCGGAGGAGCCATATTATCAGAAAGCCAGTATAGAATTAGATATCTACGGGCTGGGGAAGACTTTGCAGTATATTCTTTCAGAAGTAGAGACAGACCCGCCTCTTAGCAGAGCGGAAGAGGCGAAATTTCAAAAGATCATTTCAAGATGCCTGGATGGGCATTCCAAAAAATCATATCAAAATGTATCAGAAATTCAAAAGATGATTCCCAAATATAAGCAGCCGGAAAATAAAACGGCGGAAAAGAAGAAGCTGAAAAGCGCTTTGATCATAGTTATCGGGCTTATCGGTTTTGCAGGCATTGTAGCCGGAGGGGGTATGATCGTTACAGACAGTATATATTCGGCATCAGACCGGTCCGGGCGGAAGCTGCAGCAGGAGAAAGATAAGCAGGATGAAAGGGCTCAGGCGGACATGCAGGGAGCAGGGGTGAAGACAGACAGGGAAGATGATAAAAGCGGTGGCGGAAAAAGCGGTCAGAACGAAGAGCGCCTGAATATGGAGCTTGGTACGGTTTATTTTTCCGAGCTTAAGAATTATGAAAAGAGCAAAGAGTATTTCAGCAATGCAAAAAATAATAAACTGGCGGAATATATGGCAGTCATAGCAGAATGTTTTGCGGGAAACAGTGTGCAGTCCGAAAGGCTCAGACAGGCGCTTTCTGGTGCAGAGGATGAGGTGAAATCTCAGGATGAGGAAGCGATTGGAGAAAAAAGAAGTTATTACCGGTGTATGTTAAAGGGATATACAGTTCTTGATAAAGGAGATGATTTCCGAAATATCCTGAGACTTGGAGAGATGTGCCTGCAGGATGGCACAGAGGAAGAAATGTCGGAGATATCGGGGTATCTGGCATTTGCGTATGAGGGACTGGGAGATACAGAACATGCGGTCAGCATGTATGAAGAGCAGCTGAAATATGAGAAGAATGAGGCAGTGAGAGAAGAGATCTATAAAAAAGATGCCTATCTTCTTATGCAGTCAGGAAACAATGGAAGAGCGCAGGAGATACTGCGCACAGGAATAAAGGATATTGAAGGATCGGCAGAACTTTGTACGGCATATATTGCTGCATTGCTGGGAGATGGGAATGTGGAGAGGCAGCTATGCCTTCAGACTATATCTGAGCAGTTAAAAGCGTTGCCGGAGTTAAAGGAACAGGAAGAATTTAAGAAACTGATGAAACAGTACGGGATAACCGTGGAAGGAGATAAGGTATGGTAAGAAAAATAAAATATATAGCAGCGCTGATCATGGTAATGAGTCTGATCTATATACAGCAAAGCCCGGTAACATATGCGGATTCCGGGAAATACGGGGCGTTCCGGCAGGTAAGAGAAGGAGGAAACCGAGAAGAAGGAAGAGATGATCTGCCGGAAAAAGGAGAAGAAGTTCCGCCGGAAGGGGGAGAAGGGAAACCAGAAGAAGGAGAGAAGCCGCCGGAAGAGGGAGAAGAGAAACCAGGG
>CATLEM010000143.1 GCA_949916155.1 uncultured Dorea sp. | reverse complement strand
AACGCTCCTTCCCGATCCGCTCAGCATCCTTCTGCGTTATGATCCCGTTTCTCACCATACTTTTCAACACCTGCTCCGCACGCTCGGCAGCCAGCCTGATATTCTTATCCGGCGAATATGCTGACGGCGCATTCGGCACCCCGGCAAGCAGCACAGACTCGTAATCGGTAAGCTCAGACGGTTCCTTTTTAAAATACCCCCGGGAAGCCTGATATATACCATAATACCCGCCGCCAAAATCAGCAGCATTTACATATAGTTCAAAGATCTCTTCCTTTGTATACTTTGATTCTATCGCCGATACCGCAAAGACCTCCGCAGCCTTGCGCTCCAGCTTCTTATCCTTCGTAAACAGCATATTCTTTGCCAACTGCTGGGTTATAGTGCTGCCGCCTTCCTCAAAAGATCCCGCCTTTATATCCCTTAACGCTGCACGCCCGACAGCGATCAGGTCAATACCCCTGTGGCTTGTGAACCTGCGGTCCTCCACAGATATGATCGCCTGTATATAAAACTGCGGCAATTCTGAATACGAGGTGAAATTCTCCATGGCGCGGATCTCTTCTACTCTCTCTGCAAGCGATTTTTCCTCTATCGCATCCTGGTACATCTTATATCCCTTAATGCCGTAAAAACTGCCGGTCAGCAGAATAAGCAATAAACTTATGCCTAACAGCCAGGCTGACAGTCTGCGGACAAACCGGAAGATATTTCTCATATGCAGACATCTCCTTTAACGATAATATGATACTCTATAAATCCGCAAAATTCAATACACTATAAATTTAATCTAATAATGCCGGGTCGGATTTTCAGAAAATCAATCAGTTAACTACTGTTAATTTCCACCAAAATATGTTAAAATTTCTTATTAGAAAGATATCAGCCGCTTTGGGGAATGTAAGCGGCATGTCTTAATCTTTTCACCATGCAGACGCCGGTGTCATCCGGCATTTGCAGGTAATATTACGAATACAGGGAGGTTACACACATGAATGTACCAGAAAGAATCTCTGCCCTCCGTGCTCTGATGGATGAGCGGGGATACGACGCCTATATGGTGCCAACAGATGACAATCACCAGAGCGAATACGTAGGAGAGCATTTTAAGGCAAGAGCATTTATCACAGGATTTACAGGCTCTGCCGGAACGGCTGTCATCACCAGAGATGCCGCCGGACTCTGGACGGACGGAAGATATTTCATCCAGGCAGAACATCAGCTTGAAGGAAGCGGCGTTAAGCTCTTTAAGATGGGCGAGCCCGGTGTTCCGACAGTTGAAGATTACATCGCAGATATTCTGCCGGAGGGCGGAACTCTTGGCTTTGACGGATGCGTTGTAGCTATGGGCGAAGGACAGGCACTGGAAGCTGCCGCTGCGAAAAAGAACGGAAAGATCGATTACTCCACAGACCTCATCGACAGGATCTGGGAGGACCGGCCGGCCCTTTCCACTGAGCCTGCATTTGCGCTGGGCGAGGAATACACCGGCGAGAGTACCGAAAGCAAACTAAAGAGGATCAGAAAGGCCATGGAAGATGAAGGCGCTGATGTCCATATCATCGCCGCACTTGACGATGTATGCTGGACAACCAACCTACGCGGAAATGATATCGAATTCTTCCCGCTGCTTCTCTCCTATGCAGTTATCACCATGGACGAGATGAAGCTTTATATCGACGAGAGCAAGCTTACCGATGAGATGAAAGGCAATCTTAAGAAAGACAATATCTCCCTCCATCCTTACAATGCCGTCTATGAAGATGTAAAACAGTTAAACCCGGACAGCACTATCTTAGTGGATCCTTCAAGACTCAATTATGCCCTCTATAACAATCTTCCGAAAGAGGCAAAGGTAATTGAGAAAGTGAATCCGACTGTTCTTATGAAAGCGATGAAGAACGACACCGAGATCAAGAACATCATCAATGCCCACATCAAGGACGGTGTTGCTGTCACAAAGTTCATGCACTGGCTGAAGAAGAATGTCGGCAAGATTGAGATCACCGAGATCAGCGCTGCGGAAAAGTTAGAAGAGTTCCGTAAAGAGCAGGAAGGCTATCTGTGGCAGAGCTTTGAGCCGATCTGCGGCTCCGGCGAGCACGGCGCGATCGTACATTACGCTGCTACTCCGGAGACGAATGTCCCGGTTGTAACCGACGGATTGTTCCTCACTGACACCGGCGGCGGATATATGGAAGGCTCTACGGATATCACAAGAACCTTTGCTTTCGGAAAGCTTTCCGACCGTATGATCGAAGACTTCACCACAGTCCTTCTGTGCAACCTACGTCTGGCAAGAGCAGTATTTATGCACGGAACCTGCGGTTATAATCTCGACATCCTGGCAAGAATGCCTGCATGGGAGCGGGGGATCAACTACAATCACGGAACCGGACACGGCGTCGGCTATCTGATGAACATCCATGAAGCTCCAAGCGGCTTCCGCATCGCCATCCGTGAGAGAGAAAAAGCTGTCATCGAGGCAGGCATGGTGATCACTGACGAACCGGGTATCTATATCGAAGGTTCCCACGGTATCCGTACAGAAAACGAGCTTCTCGTACGCGAAGGACAAAAGACCGAGTACGGACAGTTCCTCTACTTCGAGCCGATCACCTATGTTCCGATCGACCTTGACGCAGTAAATCCGGATATGATGACAAAAGAAGATAAAGAGCAGCTCAACGCATACCACGCGAAAGTATATGAGCTTGTATCTCCGCATCTTGATGAAGAAGAACGCGAGTGGCTGAAAGAATACACAAGAGCGATCTGATACATCTCTTTATATCTGAAGAAAAAGATGCAAAGCCTTGTTGAATAACGAAAAGGCTTTGCATCTTTTTTTGTTATATCCGTCTCAAAGATTCCGAAAGAGTCATCACTTCTGCTAAACAGTCACTCTTAATAAGATACTACCGTGGTTCCCCTCGGGCAATATTTATAGATATAGTCTATCTCCGGCTGAAGAAGACGTACGCATCCATGTGACTTCGGCCTGCCGATGGTCGCGTCCGCATAACCGCCCGAATACAATTTGATTCTGGAGTGGAATGCATTGCCGCCTGTAAAATATACGATCGGACTCTCGTACTGCGTCCGGTAATACCGGCCTTTCTTCCTGTATGTAAGATACATGGTTCTCTTCGGCGTCATATTCTTATGGGTACCTGTTGCACACTGGCCGCTGCGGACCACTTTCCATTTACCCTTAGAGCCTTTATAGATGACTACTCTCTGAGTATACTGGCTTACCCAGATCAGATATTTCGTCTTGCTCTTGTATCCCTTCTTATTTACAAAATCCTGCTTTGTCTTTGTAGAATAATCCTTTGTTGTCCAGATGCTTGCTGTAAATCTCAGCCGGTCCTTTGACAGCCAGTAATATTTACCGTCGGACAGCTTGATCTTATAACGTCTGTTTCCGTAATCTACCGTCGTAACCCTGGTACCTGCTTTTAAATATTTTACTCTTTTTGTTCCTTTTTTTGATGTGAAAAGCGGCGCTCTTGACTTGACAACTGCCTTATAACCGATAGAGCGCACTGTATCCGGCGTCTTTTTTACACTTACCGTAACTGTAGAAGACTGTGCTCCCACTCCGCCGCTATTTTCTGCCGCAACGCGGTATTTATACTTTTTCCCCTGTTTTAACTTCTTATCTGTATAGGTAAGCTTTGTGACATCTTTCTTGACAACCTCCCACTTTTTCGAGGAATCATTATAGCGGTATATCACGTAGCTTTCTGCTCTTGCAGCCTTAGTCCACGTAAGTATCGCCGACTTGTCTCCGTCTATCGCTGTAAGTTCGTCTACTTTAGCCGGTTTTTCTATCTTAGTCGACGTATTGACTGTCGTTACCGCTGACTCATACGGATAGTCTTTACCGTCTTCACTGAATACACAGAGAGCTTTTACACTAAAGCTGTATGCTTTACCTTTCGCCAGATTTTTCGCTTCATAAGAAGTTGCTGTCACTTTTTCTGTCTTGCCGTTAAATGTCACCTCATACTGAGCTGCTCCTGCTACGGCGCCCCATGAAAACTTAATCTCAGTCTCTTCCGGTTTTGCTGTCACAGAAGGAGCCGCAAGCAGAATTGCCGGTATCTTTCCAACCGCCAGATCAACCTGTGTGCCGTCTTCACCCTCTTTTAGCGCACGGACTTCTATGTAATACTTTTCTCCCTGGGCAACATTCACTAACACTTCTGTACCTGGCGCCTCGTGTGTGGAAACCTGCACGCCATCTGCGTACTTCAAAACGTCAACCCGGTACTTAGCCGCATCTGCCACCTGATTCCATGTAACCTTCAACTGGTTATTCACCAGCTTTGCCGTGATCCCTTCGACTTTTCCGACTGTCACTTCCGGTTTCGGTTCTTCAGACGGTGTATCTCCTTCATCCGTATCTGTATTGTCCTCTGAAGGAGTTCCATCTTCTGACGGATCAGTGCTGTTCTCTCCCGAAGCAGGATCCTTCGGCTGCGATGAGTCTCCCTGAGCTTCATCATCCTTCCCGGAATCTTCCGTATTGCCTGCTGCAGGATCACTCGTATTGTCTGCTGACCCTTTGTCTGTATCATCTAATACTTTCGCATCATTTCCTTGTACTGCGCCTGTCTCATCTGCGCCCTGCTGAACGCTGCTGTCTGCTGCCAGCACTTCAAGACCGGCCACATTCACAAGCAGGATCAGACTCAGTGCAAGGCAGATCCCTTTTGCTGTTTTTCTCATATGCATCTCTTCCCTTCTCTGTTTTTGATAAAAGCATTAACTATTATTCAGTCATTATATGTGCTTTTATACATACACATTCATTCTACCTTTCATTCTGCATATTTGTCAATCCCTGTCCTGACATTTTCCAGGTATTTTCAGAATGTATTCAGAATGTCTTAATACTTTATTAAGATATGGCAATTTCATCGCTGCTGTCATCTTATCGCCTGATCTGGTACACTTTGAACCGGCCGATCGTATTCACTTCTGCTGCTTTTGCATCCGCATCATACCATGTATGGATATATTCCATCGTCAGGCCGATATCATCATCGATAAGATAGATACTGTCATTGCCGATCATATCCCGGAAAGGATTCGTCACCCCGTACCGGTCAAGAACGCGCATATACGTAGGTGTCTGTGCGGTCCAGCCGCCAAGGGGATACATATTGTCCCCGATGCCGGACGGTATACTGTCGAAGATACCATACGCTTTGAAAAAGGAAACCGTCCCGTTCTTCGTCAGATACAGGTGCGAATCATCCTTATCGATCGTCTCGATCACTTCCCGCATGGCAAGCCTGCTCTTTACGGCCCTGTCCTCTTTACTGATCCGCCAGTTGCCGTGCCACTTATACTGGGTAAGCAAAATTAACGCTCCCAGAAGAATGATACCCGCTCTTCCCGAAAGTACCGGCTTTTCTCCGTCAAGCAGCCAGAATACCACAATGATCACTGCCAGCCAGATACCCACATCAACCCGGTTGAAAAGATATCTGCCCCGGTAATAAAGAAACAGATACAATAAGGCAGTAAAGGAACCTTCATATATAAGAGTACAAAAGGCACCTGCGGAATGTTTCCCCCGGATCATCCACAAAAGCATAAAGAGCAGGAAACACCAGAATACCGGTATTTTCAAGAATCCTTCAGCCATCGTTTTCAAAAAACCTTTGATCAGCAAAAGGTTAAATTCCTTATGTGTCTTAAGAGAGATCAGCGCCTGCATGGACTCTACCGTGATCTTTTCACTGTCAGAATGAGTCCAGCCCTTGAACAGCTTGTAGGCAGATTCATCGAATCCATAGTCCAGATAAGCCTCTTTATTCTTGTCATAGTCCGGAAAGCCGTAATCCATAAGCTCCACACGGGCATCCAGATAATCCAAATAATAACTCCATTCCTCCGACTGATAGGCGGACCGGTCAAGCGCCATAAAACCGCAGGCCGTCAGCACAAGCATAAGAAAAGAACCGGCACAGAGAAAAAAACGCTTTCTCTCTCTGCCCGGCGCGATAGCTTTCAGGCTGAAAAGGAAATATATGCCCAGGCCGGTAAACAGCCCGAGTTCACAGAAAAACTGGCTTACTCTGTACATGGAACCTGCCAGCGCAAGAAGGAATCCGAAAAAATACGGTACAACCTTTATCTTTTTCTGGAACAAAGCATAGAAAAGAAGCGTCAGTCCGCCGGCGGTGATCATACCTGCCGACTTTGTATATTGTATTCTTATATATCCTTCATATGCGAAAAACAAAAGGAATACCATGACAAGCCAGACTGAAGAGGCAGGCTTCAATCGGTTTAGCCATACATAGGTAATAGCCGTAAGCGCACAAAAAAGAAGCAAATACTGCATGATGGCATACCAGGGTACAGACTGAAAAAGACCGTATAAAAAAGCGAGGATATGCCCCAGAACCGTATTGATATAAACCATATGGGGATCATGATCCCCTTTGATCCCGCTGACTAAAGTCAGCAGTCCGCCGTCATCATTTGTCTCATACGCAGGAAAAAAGATAAGCATATAGAAGACAAAGACCAGAATATTGAGAACAACAGAAAATACCGGTCTGTCTTTATGCCTTA
>CATLEM010000142.1 GCA_949916155.1 uncultured Dorea sp. | reverse complement strand
GGGACGACGGCAGCCCTTGCCATGCTCAACGATCAGGTGAAAAAGGGAGGAGTGATGGCTTCTTCCTATGTGGGAGGACGTAGCGGCGCCTTTATCCCGGTCAGCGAGGCTAAGGGGATGATCGATGCCGTCAACGCCGGATCCCTTACTCTTGAGAAACTGGAGGCAATGACCTGCGTATGTTCGGTAGGCCTTGATATGATCGCTGTACCGGGAAAGACAAAAGCAAGTACGATCTCAGGGATCATCGCCGACGAGATGGCGATCGGTATGGTGAACCAGAAGACGACGGCGGTCCGTCTCATACCGGTGATCGGAAAAGATGTCGGAGATACGGCGCAGTTCGGGGGACTTTTAGGATATGCCCCTATTATGCCGGTAAATGAATTCGGATGCGATGCGTTTATCGCAAGAAAGGGAAGAATACCCGCACCGATACACAGCTTCAAAAATTAACGATAGATTATGATAAAAAGAGAGGTAGATTGAATGGGAAAAATTGCGATCGTAACGGACAGTAACAGCGGGATCACCCAGCGCCAGGCAAAGGTGATGGGTATCTATGTCCTGCCGATGCCGTTTTTTATTAACGGGGATATGTATTTTGAGGACATTACTCTTACACAGGAGGAATTCTATCAGAAACTGGCAGAAGACGCGGATATTTCCACTTCGCAGCCTTCGCCGGCGGATGTTATGGAACTGTGGGATGATATTTTAAAGGAGTATGAGGAGATCATCCATATCCCGATGTCCAGCGGCCTCAGCAGCTCCTGCGAGACAGCGCTGTCCCTTGCCCAGGATTACGAGGGAAGAGTGCATGTGGTGGACAACCAGCGGATATCCATCACCCAGCGCCAGTCTGTCCTTGACGCGATGAAGATGGCCGAGAAGGGGATGAGCGCCGGCGAGATCGTCGATGTACTCATGAAGGAAAAACTGGAGGCAAGTATCTATATCACTGTGGATACGCTGAAATACTTAAAAAAGGGCGGACGCGTAACGGCTGCCGGCGCAGCGTTGGGAACCGTGCTCAATATCAAGCCGGTACTGCAGATCCAGGGGGAGAAACTCGATGCATTTGCCAAGGTAAGAGGCTTTAAGGCAGCGAAGAAAAAGATGCTTGACGCCATGGAAAAGGACATCACTCAGCGATTTGCAGGAAAAAAGGTAATCCTGATGGCTGCCTATACCTGTTCGGACGGGGAGGCCAAAGAGTGGAAAAAAGAGATCGAGGCAAGATTCCCGGGGTATGAGGTTCATATGGATCCCCTTTCCTTAAGCGTATCCTGCCACATCGGGCCGGGCTCTATGGCGATCGCCTGCTGTAAAGAGCTTGACTTATAAAAAGCAGTTCAGGGTCATGCCGGCAGAAAAACAGATAAATAAATACAGATACAGGAAAGCTCTGAGTCAAGATTTTTCAGGGCTTTTTTCCGCGAAACCTGCCGAGGAAACAGGTCATGAAAAATTGTGAAATATATACAAAAACCGAAAGGAAACCTATGAGAAAACTAGCCTTAAATGATGAAATATTACTAAAAATCGAGAAGCCGGCCCGCTACATCGGGAACGAGGTCAACAGTGTCATGAAAGACCCTGAAAAGGTGGATATCCGCTTCGCCATGTGTTTTCCGGACGTCTACGAGATCGGCATGTCCCACTTAGGGATCCAGATCCTCTATGATATGTTTAACCAGTGGGAGGATGTGTGGTGTGAGAGGGTCTATTCGCCGTGGGTGGATTTAGATAAGGTGATGAGGGAGAGAAGCATCCCTCTTTTTGCGCTGGAGTCTCAGGAACCGGTAAAGGATTTTGATTTTTTAGGGATAACGCTGCAGTATGAGATGTGTTATACGAATATCCTGCAGGTGTTAGATCTTGCCGGGATTCCGCTAAAAGCCGCTGACAGGTCAGATGCTGACCCGATCGTGATCGGCGGAGGCCCCTGCGCCTATAACCCAGAGCCTTTGGCAGACTTTTTCGACCTGTTTTATATCGGAGAGGGGGAGACGTCTTACCGCCGTCTCCTCGACCTGTTTAAGGAAAATAAGAAAAACAAAGGCACGAGACAGGATTTCCTTGAGAGTGCAGCGCAGGTCGGGGGCATCTATGTACCGTCCTTTTATGACGCAGCCTACCATGCCGACGGCACGCTGGCTGCCTTTACCCCTAATAATGAACACGCTCCGTCGACAGTAAATAAACAGGTCGTCATGGATCTTGACGATACTTATTATCCGAAAAAGCCGGTTGTGCCTTTTATCAAGGTAACCCAGGACCGGGTGGTCCTTGAGATTCAGCGGGGCTGCATCAGAGGATGCAGATTCTGCCAGGCAGGGATGCTCTACCGCCCTACAAGAGAACGCAGCGCGGAAAGGCTTAAGGAATACGCCCGAGAGATGTTAAGAAGCACAGGGCATGAGGAAATCTCCCTGAGTTCTTTGAGCTCCAGCGATTACAGCTGCCTCAGAGAGCTGGTAAATTTTCTGATCGGCGAATTTAAAGGAAAGGGGATCAATATCTCGCTGCCGTCTTTAAGGATCGACGCATTTTCACTGGACGTTATGGAGAGGGTGCAGGATGTGAGAAAGAGCAGTCTGACCTTTGCGCCGGAAGCCGGTTCCCAGCGTATGAGAAACGTGATCAATAAGGGACTGACTGAAGAAGAGATCCTTAACGGAGCCGGACAGGCGTTTGAAGGAGGCTGGAATAAGGTCAAGCTTTACTTTATGCTGGGTCTGCCTACGGAGACGGAAGAGGACATGAAGGCGATCCCGGAGCTCGCGGACAGAATCGCCAGAAGATATTATGAGATACCTAAGGAGAAACGGAATGGAAAATGCCAGATCACCACAAGCACTTCCTTTTTCATCCCAAAGCCGTTTACGCCATTCCAGTGGGCCAGGATGTACAGCAACGATGAATATATCGCCCGTGCAGCAACGGTGAAGCATGCCTTTCATGACCAGCTGAACCGCAAAAGCTTAAAGTACAACTGGCACGATGCCGAGATCACAGTCCTGGAGGGAGTATTTGCCAGAGGTGACCGCAGGACAGGAAAGGTTATCGAAGAAGCATACCGCCTCGGCTGTATCTATGACGCATGGACAGAAGTATTTGATTATGAAAAATGGCTGAAGGCATTTGAAAATACGGGAGTGGATATGGCCTTTTACAACGAGCGGGAACGCGGCATGGATGAACTGTTCCCCTGGGACTTTATCGACATCGGGGTGACAAAAGAGTTCTTAAAACGGGAATGGCAGCGCGCCATGGAAGGAAAAGTTACGCCGAACTGCAGGGAGCAGTGCTCCGGGTGCGGTGCAGCAGGATTCGGGGGAGGTGTCTGCTTTGAAGGCAAGAATTAAATTTCGGAAATACGGAGTGATGAGATTTATCGGACATCTGGATGTCATGCGTCACTTTCAGAAAGTTATGCGCCGGGCGCAGATTCCCATCGCTTTTACCGGAGGGTACAGTCCGCATATGATCATGTCCTTCGCACAGCCCCTGGGCGTAGGTATTACCAGTGACGGAGAGTATTTAGATATCGAGCTCACGGAACCGATCGGGTCGAAGCAGGCGGCAGAGCAGATGAATGAAGTCATAGCAGAAGGTATGGAGGTAGTCAGCTTCGTCTATATACCGGAAGAAAAAAAATACAGCGGTATGACGATAACCGCAGCAGCCGAGTACCGGGTGTCTCTACTTAAATCCTCCAGATCTGCCGGCAAAATCAAAGCTGTACCGGCGTCATGGAAGGAAGCCGCAGAAAGATTCCTTGGCCAGGAGAGTATCGTGGTCATGAAAAAAACGAAACGCAGCGAAAAAAAAGTGGATATCCGGCCTTTTATCTACGAGATAGAAGCAGAAGATGCAGGAATCAGGATGTTTCTTGCCGCAGGAAGTGAGAATAATCTGAAACCTGATCTGGTAATGGACGAATTTTTGAAGTTTGCAGGCGAAGACCCGGATAAGGTGCCGGTGCATATTCACCGGCTGGACATCTTTGCAAAAAATGATAAGATTCCGGCAGAAACGGAGAAAACAAAGGAAAAGGGAACAGGGCTTGTAACGCTCGAGAGCCTGGGAACTATCCGTGGATAGATCTTTACATTTCCCCGGAAAAAACTGACCAAAAAAGGAGCTGTTATGGGCAAAAAAGAAATAAAAACCAATGCCATGCGTATTCTGGACCGTCAGAAGATCTCGTATACCTATGAGACCTACGAGTGCAGCGAATTTACAGATGGAATTCAGGTGGCAGATATGTTAGGATATGAACATGACCGGGTATACAAGACGCTTGTTACGGTCGGGAAAAGCGGCGGATACTATGTATTTGTCATACCGATAGAGGAAGAGATTGATTTTAAGAAGGCGGCAAAAGCGGTGGGGGAGAAATCTGTCTCCATGCTTCCCTTAAAGGAACTTACCGCAGTGACAGGCTATGTGAGGGGCGGCTGTACGTCTGTCGGAATGAAAAAACAGTATCCGACGGTGCTTCATGAGGCAGCGGAGAAGCTCGACTACATCTATGTGAGCGGCGGAAGGGTCGGGATGCAGCTTAAGCTTTCTCCGGAAGATTTAAAAAGGGCGGCAAAGGCAGAATATGCAGATGTGATAATGTGAGGTAAAAGATACATGGATGATAAGCAATATATCGATGAGATAGGCAGGGCACTTGAGACGGCAAAGGTAGTCATCTTTGACATCGGAAATGTCCTTGCGGCATTTGACTGGGAGAGGTATATGGACTCCCTTGGCTTTGATCAAGAGACTTATGAACACGTGGCGGATGCCATGTTTCGGAACGAAGACTGGGAGGCAGGAGACCTTGGACTGATCACGACAGATGAGTGGCTTACGCTTTTTATCGAGAATGATCCGGTTTATGAGGCTCAGATCCGCAGGACTTTTCAGGGATTCGGTGGAACGATATTCCCCTATGAATATACGAAAATCTGGACGGCGAGACTAAAGCAGAAGGGCAAGAAGCTATACTTTCTTTCCAATTATTCCCAGGAAATGTTCCGGCAGACAAAAGAAAAGCTGGACTTTCTCGGATTCTTCGACGGCGGCATCTTCTCCTGGGAGGAAAAATGCCTGAAACCGGACGAAAAGATCTACAGACGGCTTCTTGAACGATACCATCTTACCCCCCAAAAGTGCGTCTTCTTTGATGACCGCGCCGAAAACGTAAAAAGTGCCGAACAGGCAGGAATAAAAGCATTTGTATTTCATACAGATATCCCGTTGCAGTTATCAAGAAAAAGTTGTAATATATAAAAGATTGGAATTAAGTTAATTTGGAGGAATACTTTTAAGATGAAAAAGGTAGTTAAGTTTGGCGGCAGTTCACTTGCCAGCGCAGAACAGTTCAGAAAGGCAGGCTCCATTATCCGCAATGACAGCGCCAGGCGGTATGTGGTGCCGTCCGCGCCTGGAAAAAGGAATCCCGAAGACATAAAGGTGACAGATTTATTGTATCAGTGCTATAAGCAGGCGATACTGCACGACGACAGCGAGCACGACTTTGAAGAGCTCCTTGAAAAAATCAAGGAGAGGTATCAGGAAATTATAGACGGGCTGAAACTGGATCTTTCGCTGGAGGGAGAGTTCCGGATAATCCGGGAGAATTTCACAAAAAAAGCGGGTAGGGACTATGCGGCATCCCGGGGAGAATACTTAAACGGGATTATTATGGCAGCCTATCTGGGGTACGAGTTTATCGACGCGGCGGAAGTGATCCGCTTTGGCGAAAATAAAGAATTTGATGCCGAAAAGACCAATGAGATTTTGACGGAGCGCCTTAAGCATACGGAGAAGGCAGTGATCCCGGGATTTTACGGCGCGTCGGAGGGCGGAAAGATCGTCACGTTTTCGAGAGGAGGCTCTGACATCACAGGCTCCCTGGTGGCCAGGGCCGTTCAGGCTGACACCTATGAAAACTGGACGGATGTGTCAGGGTTTCTTATCGCAGACCCAAGGATCATACCGAACGCAAGGTCTATCGAGGTCATCACCTACCGGGAGCTGAGGGAGCTGTCCTATATGGGGGCCACCGTGCTGCATGAGGATGCCATCTTCCCGGTAAGGCGGGAGGGGATTCCGATTAATATCCGCAATACCAATGCACCGGAGGAAGAAGGCACGTGGATTGTGGAAAGCACCTGTCAGAAATCCAGGTATATCATTACGGGTATTGCCGGAAAGAGGGGATTTTGTTCGGTAAACATTGAAAAGGATATGATGAACTCGGAAATCGGTTTCGGCAGGAAAGTCCTGCAGGCGTTTGAGGATCAGGGTATTTCTTTTGAGCATGTGCCGTCCGGCATCGATACGATGACGGTATTCGTCCATCAGGATGAATTTATGGATAAGGAGCAGAAAGTGGCATCGGCCATCCACAGGCTGGCGGGACCGGATGCCATAGAAATCGAGTCGGATCTTGCGCTTGTGGCGGTAGTGGGACGCGGCATGAAGTCCACGAGAGGGACGGCGGGAAGGATTTTCTCCGCGCTTGCCCATAAAAACGTAAATGTCAGGATGATTGACCAGGGTTCCAGTGAATTAAACATCATTATCGGCGTGTCCGATTCCGATTTTGAGAAGGCAATCCAGGCGATTTACGAAATTTTCGTGGAAGTGCAGTTATGACGGGAGACTTACGGCGTATTGGGTTCCCCCATCAGATAGCTTAAGAACAGTTTCGCGGTATCCA
>CATLEM010000141.1 GCA_949916155.1 uncultured Dorea sp. | reverse complement strand
CAACAACCTGGTGCATACGTATAACCGTTTTCCTGTGACGCTTGACAGAGGGGAAGGCGTATATATCTACGATACGGAGGGAAAGAAATATCTGGACTTTGCAGCAGGGATTGCCGTGTCAGGTCTCGGATACGGCAGCCAGGAGCTTAAGGAGGCTTTAAAAGAGCAGATCGACAGGCTTATACATTCCTCGAATCTGTATTACAATACCACCTGCGGAAAGGCGGCAGAGGCGCTTAAGCGGATATCCGGGATGGACCGTGTGTTTTTTACTAACAGCGGTACGGAGGCTATCGAGGGCGCGCTGAAAGCTGCGAGAAAATACGCGTGGAAAAAGGGAACGGGCAGGTATGAATACATTGCCATGCAAGACTCCTTTCACGGACGGAGCATGGGAGCTTTGTCTGTGACAGAGCACGAAGCGTACCGTACGCCGTTTGAGCCATTGATTCCCGGGGTAAGCTTTGCAAAATTCAATGATCTAGACAGTGTGAAAAAACTAGTTACGGATAAGACATGTGCCGTCATTTTAGAGCCGCTTCAGGGCGAAGGCGGCATAAATATGGCATCTTCGGAATTTATGGACGGTATTCGGAAGCTCTGTGACGAGGAGGGGATACTCATGATCTGTGATGAGATTCAGTGCGGTATGGCGCGCACAGGCGAGATGTTCGCCTGTCAGTCCTACGGGGTGAAGCCGGATATCATGGTTATGGCGAAGGCAATCGGGAGCGGTGTCCCGGTAGGCGCATTTGCCATGACAGAGAAGGTGGCAGAATATTCTTTAGAACCCGGAGACCATGGCACAACTTACGGAGGGAATCCCCTTGCCTGTGCAGCAGTGGCGAAGACGATCAGCATATTTGAAAGAGAGGATATGAAAGCCCATGTCAGAGAGGTGGGCGGATATCTGTCCAGAAAGCTGGAGGAATTAGTGGAAGACTATGATATAGTCCTGGAAAGGAGAGGAGTCGGATTGATCCAGGGCCTCCGCCTGAATCAGCCGGTTGGCGGGATTACGAAAAAGGCGTTGGAAGAAGGGCTTCTTATCATCAGTGCAAGGAGCGATGTGATCCGTCTCGTGCCGCCGCTTGTGATAGAAAAAAAGCATGTGGATGAGATGACAGATATACTCAGGAAGGTGCTTAAATAAAATAAAATCTATAATAGAAAAACCAATCGCAGGGTATACTACCTGAAAACAGGAGGTGTATGAAAATGATTGGTTTTTTAATTGCTCTGCTCTCGGGCGCACTGATGAGTGTGCAGGGGGTATTTAATACACAGGTAACGAAAACAACGGGAATGTGGGTCAGCAACGGCTGGGTTCAATTCAGTGCGTTTGCAGTGTGTGTGATCGCATGGCTGGCCGCAGGACGAGATAATATCGGAACACTCATGAAAGTGGAGCCGAAGTATGTGCTGCTTGGCGGGGCGATCGGCGCCGGGATCACGTGGACAGTCATTAAGAGCATGGAGCAGTTAGGACCGGCGAAAGCAGCGCTGTTGATTGTAATTTCCCAGCTTATCGTAGCATATGCCATCGAACTTCTTGGCCTGTTCGGAGTGGAGAAGGAGCCGTTGGAGTGGAGAAAGATAATTGGTATGGGAATTGCAATTGTTGGAGTTGCAATTTTTCAGTGGAAATAGTACAATAAAACCTGTCTAGGCATAAGAGGGGTATTTACAGTTTCTGCAGCTGTAAAGGAGGAATTTTATGCGTGGCAGAAAAACTGTTGTTTTATTATGGGTGATGTTATTATTGGCGGTCTTTTTAACAGGAGGCTGTAAGAGAGACGAGAGGGAAGATGGCCTTGTAAGTGTGGGTGAGTCAGATATACCGGCAGATGAAGATGCGCAGTACACAGACAGTGCAGGGGACGGCGCTGAAAAAAGAAGCGGACAAAAGACTTCTGACGGCATGCCGGCTGACGAAGAAGCGGCAGGAGAAGCTGCCGTGATATATGTGGACGTGTGCGGCCAGGTAAAAAAGCCGGGAGTTTATGAGCTTGCCGGTGAAAGCCGGGTATATGAGGCTATAGAGAAGGCCGGCGGCATGACAAAAGAAGCAGAAGGAGCTTCGGTGAACCAGGCGGAGAGACTCACAGATGGCCAGCAGATCTATGTTCCGTCGAAGGATGAGCAGGAGGAAGTCCGGGGAAATGCAGCAGTACCGGCATCAAAGAATGAAGCGGCAGCAGCCGGCGGGAGGGTGAATCTTAACTCAGCTTCAAAGGAAGAGCTTATGACACTGAGCGGTATCGGGGAAGTCAAGGCGGACGCTGTGATCAGATACCGGGAAGAGCACGGAGGTTTTCAGTCCGTGGAAGATATAAAAAAGATTGAAGGAATAAAGGACGGGGTATTTAATAAGATAAAAGACCAGATAACAATCTGATAAGGAGATTAGCTATGAGTAAACGGGTACTGGTTGTTGATGATGAAAAATTAATCGTAAAGGGAATCCGGTTCAGTCTGGAACAGGACGGTATGGAGGTAGATGCAGCTTATGACGGCGAAGAAGCTGTAAGGCTGATCAGGGAGAATAATTATGATATCATTCTTCTTGATATCATGCTGCCAAAATACAATGGCTTTGAAGTGTGCCAGCAGATCCGGGAATTTTCGGATGTACCTGTGATCATGCTGACGGCTAAAGGCGATGATATGGACAAGATTCTCGGGCTTGAGTACGGTGCAGACGATTATATTACCAAGCCCTTTAATATCCTGGAGGTTAAGGCGCGGATAAAAGCCATTATGAGGCGTACAGGGAAAAATGGTAAGGACGGTGAGAGCCCGAAGACGGTCGTGAAGGGAGATATGAGGATTGACTGTGAAAGCCGCAGGGTCACTATCGGAGAAAAGGAAGTGAACCTTACAGCCAAAGAGTTTGATCTGTTGGAGCTTCTTGCCATGAATCCCAATAAAGTATACAGCCGGGAGAATCTTCTAAACATCGTGTGGGGCTATGAGTATCCGGGGGACGCAAGGACCGTGGATGTACATATCAGACGACTCCGTGAGAAGGTTGAAGCGAACCCGAGCGATCCGAAGTATGTATATACGAAGTGGGGAGTTGGTTATTATTTTAGGGGTTAGAAAATACGTAAAGATCAATTTTTTCAGAAGTCTCCGCTTTCGGATTACTGTCTTGATCATTCTTGCGGGAATCATCCCGGGAGTAGTCATGAGAGCGGTGATCTTAAAAAATTACGAGAAGCAGGCGGTGGAAATGCACACCGCCGATATTCAGAATCAGTGCACTATTCTATGTAACCAGTTAAGTACGGCAGATTATCTTACGGGAGTTACGTCTGAGAGTATTCAGTTAGAGCTTACCCAATTATCGAATATTTATAACGGGCGTATTATGGTGATCGACAAAGATTTCCATATTGTGGAGGACACATACAATATGGACAAAGGCAAGATGATCGTTTCCGAGGATGTCATACGCTGTTTTAACGGAGAGCGCACGGGAAACTATGATCCGGATAACCGTTTTATCGAGGTGACCGCGCCTATTATGGACAGCGGGTCAGAGAAGATACGGGGGGTTATGCTTGTCAGTGTGTGTACGGATTCCATAGCGGAGAATCTGGAAAGCCTTTTGGGGAAAGCGGATCTGGTCATTGCGATGTCAGGGATCGTCACGATCGTACTGGCGTTTCTTGCAGGTACGCTTATGGTACGCCCGTTTCACAGGATTACCAGCCTGATCGGTGCGGTGACAGAAGGATATGAGGATGATTATCTGAAAGAGTATTCCTATACGGAGACCAGGCTTTTGTCTGAAGCGTTTAACAGGATGCTGGGCAGGATGAAGGTGCTTGATGATTCTAGAAATGAATTTGTGTCCAATGTCTCTCATGAACTGAAGACGCCGCTTGCATCCATGAAAGTACTGTCGGATTCCCTGTTAGCGCAAAAAGAGGCGCCGGTTGAATTGTACCAGGAATTTATGGCAGATCTGTCTGAGGAGATAGAGCGGGAGAGCAAGATCATCGATGATCTTCTGGTGCTGGTGAGGCTTGATAAAACAGCAGCATCCATGAATATTAAGTCAGAGAACATCAATGTACTGGTAGAACGGATACTCAAGCGTCTCAGACCTATTGCAGAGCTTCGCAATATCGAGATGATCTTCGAGAGCTTCCGGCCGGTAAATGCAGAAGTTGATGAAGTAAAGCTCACACTGGCGGTCACGAATCTTGTAGAGAATGCGATCAAGTATAACAAAGAAGACGGGTGGGTGCATGTTTCCCTGAATGCGGACCACAGGCAGTTCTACGTTGAAGTGGCAGATTCCGGAGTGGGTATTCCTAAAAATGACCAGGATCACATATTTGAACGGTTTTACCGTGTGGACAAATCCCATTCCCGGGAGATCGGCGGGACCGGTCTTGGTTTATCCATTGCCAGAAATATAGTCGTAATGCACCGGGGATCTGTCAGGGTGTTCAGCCAGATAGGTGAAGGAACGACTTTTACTATACGTATTCCGTTGAAGTATGTTGTATAGGAGGACGGATATGAGAAGGTATCGCGGGCTGTGTGCGGGAATCTTCTGCCTTTGTCTCATCATTGGAGGATGCGGGCAGGGAACGATACCAGGCAGCAGTAAAACTTATATATATTATATTAACGGTGACGGGACGGGCCTTACTCAGGAGGAGTATGAGCTGCCTGATGGAAGCACAAGAGAACAGATCGATGCTGTTCTTAAGGAACTTCGCCGGGAGACGGATTCTATTGATTATAAAAGTGCCTGTCCCCATTATGTTCATATCAACAAATGGACACTGGAGGATTCTGATCTTGAGATAGATTTTTCGGAATCCTACCGGAGAATGAGCACAGCAGAAGAGCTGCTTTTCCGGGCGGCAGCGGTACACTCTTTAGAGCAGATCGGAGGGGTTGATTATATCAGATTCACCGTGGAAGGCAAAGAGGTGAAGGACAGCCAGGGACGGGAAACCGGATACATGAACCATGATTCGTTTGTTGAGAACACAGGCTCGTCACTTCATTCCTATCAGGAGGGGAGCCTGCATCTTTACTTTGCCAATAAGACGGGTGACAGGCTTAAAGAAGAAGTAGTAAGTGTGCGATATAACAGCAATATATCCGTAGAGAAGAGGATTGCGGAACAGCTTATCAAGGGACCGTCCATGGAGGGGACATATCCGACTCTGCCTCCGGAGACGAAGATTTTAGGTGTATCTGTGAGAGACGGTATCTGTTATGTGAATTTTGATGAAGGCTTTTTGAATATGGATTATAAGATCAGTCCGCAGGTCAGGATATATTCCGTAGTAAACTCCATCGTTGCAGGCGGGGAAGCAGGCCAGGTGCAGATTCTGGTAAATGGAAAGACAGACGTGGACTATCCGGATGGTATCAGCCTTGAGAAGCCGTTTTCCAGAGATCTTGAAATTGTAGAGGAAAAGGAGAAAGATTGAAAAACAGACCATTATGCAGTATTTGCCTGCTCTTATGTCTGCTCATTTGTATCGGAACTGTCTTTGGAGAGGAGAAGTTCGTAAAAGAGCTTCGTCTTTCCGAGACAGAGACCTTTTTGCAGGATGGGGATGATATCCTCGTGTCAGGAAGAGTATATGAAAAAGCAGAAAAAGAAAAATATCAAATATTATATCTAAAGGATAATTTTATTAAATATCGTCAGTATTCGCTGAAAGAATCCAGATTAATGATCTATGATGAGAACAAATATAACGTGAATATCGGAGATGTTATCACGGTGCAGGGAGAGGCCGGACTTTTTGATAGTGCCGCAAATCCCGGAAATTTTGACAGCAAACGGTATTATCAAAAGCAGGATATCCATGCCAGTGTGTGGGCCGGCTCCATAGAGATACAAAAAGGAAGCTTGCGTACATTTTATGAAAAGATAAAAAATGTGCTCTATGAGTTTCGTCAGAAATGGAAGAGCAGTCTTTGTGAAGAGATGGGAGAAAAAGACGGTAATACGTTATCCGCCATGCTTCTGGGGGAAAAGACAGGGATGGATGAGGAACTTAAGGAGCTTTATCAGGCAGATGGGATCGGGCACATCCTGGCGATTTCGGGATTACATTTGTCTTTTATCGGGATAGGGATGTATAAGATGATACGGAGGATTACAGGTACTTATCCGGTTGGAGGGGTGTTTGGCATCTTGTTTTTAATGTTGTATATTCTTATGATCGGATTTACCGTGTCTGCGGTTCGGGCTTTAGTGATGTTCTTATTCCGGGTAGGGGCGGATATGGCGGGACGGCATTACGACGCGCCGACGGCGCTTTCAGTGGCGGCGGTTGCGGTGCTGGTGTGGAGACCGCTCAATCTGTACGACGGAGGGTTCTGGCTGTCCTTTGGGGCGGTGTTCGCGATTTTGGCGGTGGTGCCGGTGGTGCAGGAAAGCATATCCGTACATACATTGCGCAGTAACAGACAGAAGATAAGGATGAAGATGAAGACAAAGACAATTGCACAAAAGGATATGCCGGTACATGTATCGTGTAGTACGAGTGTTTCATACAATGGTTTGGTGGGAGTGACAGGCAGTAGGAAGGGTGAGACGCAGAGTTTTCCAAGGCAGAATAGAAAAGGAGAGACGCAGAGTTGCCCAGGGCAGAATAGGGAAGATGGTTTTCTGTCTGGGTATTTGATGGGAGTCTGGGGGTATGTAAGGCAGGTGATTTTGCAGGGACTGACGGCCAGTGTCGGTATCA
>CATLEM010000140.1 GCA_949916155.1 uncultured Dorea sp. | reverse complement strand
CATTGACGTGCTCCTCAGCAGTAAAAAGCAAAAAGCGGAGCAGCTTGGAATAAAGGTGAGCATGGATGTGGAGTTTCCGTCAAATACAAGCATCCGCACAAATGATGTCTGTACGATTCTCGGAAATTTGATGGACAATGCGATCGACGGAAGCAAAGCAACAGAAAATGCAGAGGTGTGTCTGAAAATATGCCGGATACATCGGTTTCTTGTGATCCGGGTCTACAATACGATCTCCAGCCGGCCCCTGATCGATGAAAGGACGGGCAGGCTGGTTACGGACAAAGAGGACAAGACAAAGCACGGCTGGGGAATGCAGAGTGTAAAGGCCGCCCTGGAAAAGTATAACGGAACCATGCAATACCAGTTTAGTGAAACGGAATTCAAAATAACAGTCATGTTGTTTTTTCAGTGAAACACGCGAAACGAAGGAAGCCACGTACCAGGATGGCTCCTTTTTTTATGTTACGGGAGATTCGCGGACATAAACACCGGGGTTTTACGGACATAACAGACCAATTTTGGACAGGGTGTCCTATACTCTACAAATAAACTGCAAAAAAGGAGATGGAGTATTTATGAAAGTGAAGAAAAGCATTATTTTAGTGACAGCATTATCATGCCTGACCTGTGTGGGTTGTGCGAAAGAACAGCCAGAGCCCGTGACAGAGATGGACAACGAAATCAGGACAGAGGAAACAGAGCAGACAGAAAATGCCGTTTCCGGACAGGTGTTCCCGGAGAGGTTTGAGGAAACCATAGATGGCGTGTGTTTTGATATGGATGTGCGGATTTCTAAAGAGGCAGACATGGAGAACCTGCACAGAACGTCGGCGACACTTCAGCGGCCGGATATAGAAAAAGCCAAAGCAGTGTTTGCAGCGGGCAGGACGGTAGTGGAGGAGCAGAACGACACCGGATCGGGGGAGGACGGCATCGAATATCCGTGCTATCGGGCTGATTATGATGACGATACTTTTTTGTATATCAGCTCAAATTTGACATACAGCCATACGCCGGTGTTTGAGAAGATCAATGGAGCATTCCGCCTCTATTCTCATAATAATACGGAACGTTATGCAAAAGATACTGTACTGGAAGCCGGCGACCCGCAGATGCTGTTTGAAAATGTGCTAAAGAGCATCCGCGACGCGGGTTATCAGCTTGAAGATGTCGCATATGATTACTTTGCACTGGACCATGAGACCATGGCGGAAGAATTCATGCTCCTTGATAAAACGGGTGAAACCGTAAGCACAGAAGGGATTTCCTGGGGAGTGGAGGATGACTGCTATTTTTATACAGCAGTCCAGCTTCAGGAAGGGCTTCCCATATACTTTGGCAGTCAGGATTTTCCGGAAGACGAAGAGGGGAATCGGCCGATCCAGGTGCTGTGTTCCGCGAACGGAATAGAGAGACTGGATGTCTCGCGGCTATATTCCTTTTCTGAGCCGGGCGAAGCCGTAAGTCTGCTGGATCTTGATACGATCGTGCAAACCGTATCGAAGAAATACGGAGATATCGTGGGGCCTTCCTATACCGTGAAGCGTGCAGAATTATACAAGATGCCGGTGAAAACGGCGGACAGTACCTATGATGTAAAGATCGTATGGCTGTTTGAAGTGCAGGAGGCAGGAAAGGACAGTGACACCGGTGAGGCATATGAATATACACAATATATGTTTGTTGATGCGACAGACGGGACGGAGGTGTTTATTTAGTGAAAAAAAGGCAGGCATATGTTCGAACAGAGGTCGGCCGCCTGTTTGGCAAAAAGGAATTCTATTTTTCTGTTTCGGGAATTGTTTTGATTTTGTTTTTATCGGCGAATGACGGAATGGGGCATATGGGGGATTCGGTTTTGGCGGCTGTATTGCTGTCGTCTTATGATGCCGGATTTTTGTTGACTTTTTCTCTGGCAGCTATTCCATATGCAACCGCTTTTACAGAGGAACTGGAATATAATTATGCCAGATATCTGGTGATCCGCGGCAACCTGAGAAGCTATGTCTTTTCCAAAATGCTTGTCATTTTTATATCTTCCGTGCTGGCGATGGGGATCGGTATCACCTGCTTTGCCGTATGTTGTGCGGTAAATATGCCCTGGCTGGACGAAGGAATGGCGGAATACATATTGCAGTTTGGCGGTTATCGTTACTTTTTGGCGCATGGACATTATCTGCTGTGGTTTTTACTTTATGGAATACAGTGGGGGATGCTGGCGGGTATTTTGTCGATGGCGGCAGCGTTTTGTTCCCTTTTTTTATCAAATAAGCTGCTCGTATATTCTGTACCGGTCCTGCTTTATCAGGTATTGACTGAATTTGGTGCAGACAGTTTTCGAAGAGCGGCGGCATTTGATCCCCGTGTGATTTTCGACGCAAGATACAATATATGGAACAGCGATTTTAAGATGTTCACATGGGCGCTTGCACAAGGAGGAGCGGCATGGCTGCTCCTTGGCCTTGCAGGCATATGGCAGCTGAAAAGGAGGATATGAGCAGAATGTTATATGGTCGCTTTTTCCGGCAGGCGCTTACGGAGCGGGTGTTTTGTTCCAGAACTTACAGCGTGGTATTTTTGCAGGGTGTTATCCAGTATCTGTACATGTGTCCTGTTGTACGTGCTTCAAAAGATATGGAGTGTGGTGCGTCACCATGGGTATTTCCGTTTCTTTTGTCGAATCTTTTCTTTTTGCTGTTGTTTATGGTTGGGATCGTTTACTCTTTTTCAGACGTTCCATTTATGCAGAACAAAAACATGTATCAGGTGATTCGTACAGGTAGGATGAGATGGGCAGCAGGACAGATCAGCGTGATCTTCGCGCAGGCCTTTTTGCTTATGGCTGTAAACGCACTTTTTCCCATGCTTTTACTGGTTGGATCTTGTGAGTATACACTGGAATGGGGAAAGCTGTATCATACCCTGGCATTAACAGGTGGTTCGGAGGCGTATCGGCTTTTGTTCGCTTTTTCCTATGAAGCGATGCAGAGATTTTCACCGCTGGAACTGCTTGGCCTGACGGTATTGATCGGCACCCTGGTGATCGCTTTTGTCGGTCTTCTGATGTTTGCTGTCAGTCTGTACATAAACAGAAGTGTTGCGGTCACGCTGGCATTTCTTATGGTGGTCATGATTTATCTGGTTGAGAATATTCATCCATTGTTAAGAAGAGGGACGGCAATGTTTGTACCGGTCAACTGGATGCGGGTAACCCAGATCGGGATCAAAATGCATGACAGTTTTATGCAGCCTTCGGTTGTGTATATGCTGGCGGCATTGGCAGTTGGCATTACAGTTTGTGCAGGTCTCATATGCATAAAGATCAAAAGGATGGAATTTCAGTGGTATAAAGAAGAATAGGGGGATGTCGGATGGGACAGTGCGTGATAGAGATTGAACATGTAAGCAAGTCATTTAAGGGGATGCAGGTATTGAACGATGTAAATATGACCTGCAGCGGTGGAAACATATATGGGATAGTCGGTCATAACGGCTCCGGGAAAACCGTATTATTTAAGTGTATTTGTGGTTTTCTGCGGGTGGATTCCGGCAATATAGCAATAAACGGTAAAGTGATGGGAAAGGATCTGGATATGTTGAAGCATACGGGGATCATTATTGAGGAACCCGGATATATCCGCAGCTTATCGGGCTTTCGTAACCTGGAATATCTGTACCGGATATCGAACAAAAAAGATACGGCGGCAATTCACGCCGCCATGTTGAAGGTGGGACTTGACCCCTGTGCCAGGAAAAAAGTCTGCAACTATTCACTGGGGATGCGTCAGCGTCTGGCAATCGCACAGGCGACCATGGAAGATCAGGAGATTCTGATTTTGGATGAACCGATGAATGGTCTCGACAAAGAAGGAGTTGCGGAAATGAGAAAATTTTTTTCGGATCAAAGGAGTATGGGAAAATTGATACTATTGGCCAGTCACAACAAAGAAGACATTGAGGTGCTTTGTGATGAAGTGTATGAAATGAGTCATGGCACATTGAAAAAAACGGCAGGTTAGTTCTTCAAGCTCCCCGGTCTTTAGTTCGCTGTCATCCCTTCACAGGGATTTCAATCTGTACAATGTAGTCTTCGATCCGGTCAACGACATTCTCATTGATGCCCGTCTCGTAGGAAAATTCGTGGAGTGTCAGGCCGTGTGCTCCGGCAAAAGCAAAAATTTCTTCATACCGCCCGGGAAGTCTGTCAAAGGATCCTTTGTGGAAGGCCTTCAGATAGCGTCCGCCGGGAGCCGTGTGAAGATCCGGCTGGCAGGGCAGGAAAGGAATCTCGATAAAGAGTCTGGAATACTCGTCATATTTGCCGGCAAGCAGGCTGGAGACGGCGATCATGGAGCCATAGGAGGCATCATGGAGTCATCCCAGCCTGTATTTTTCTGTTTCGGCGGTGATCAGTTCCACTTCCTCCTCGAAGGTGGTTTCCCGGTCGATGGGGACCGTGACCAGACAGCGCGCTTCCCGCTCTATGATGCTGATCTCGGACAGATCCATCGTCAGCAGGGTGGACATGTTCCGGTGGTGGGAGCACAGGGTGGAGCGGACTGCCTGCAGGTGGGTAATGCGCAGGTCAAGCTCCGCGATTTTGTCTTCCAGCAGGTTTTTTAAGCTGCCGGCAGAGCGGTTTTGCATGAAATCCTGTATCTCCTGAATGGAAACGTCCAGTTCCCGGAGCAGCAGGATCGTCTCCAGAATGGGACTTTGATGGTAGTTATAGCAGCGGTAGCCGTTTTCGGGATTGACGGCGGAGGGCTTGAACAGACCGATCTCATCGTACCACATCAGAGTTTTTTATTGATTCCGTGCATGGCGGCGAACTGGCCTATGGTGAGCAGCCTGCTTTTTTGTCCATAATGATCTGCCTCCTTCTTTGTTTTTCGTGTAAAAAATTTTCTATGTGATTTTTTGTACGATTGTCTTGAGCGTACAGTTACTGTACGGTCTATGATACCTGATACAGGAAGAAAATACAAGATGATCGGAGGATAAACATATGGAAAACAAAAATGCATATGAAAAACCTATAACGCTGAAAAATATTTTGAAATTTGCCGTGCCGACCATTGCCATGACGGTATTCATGTCTTTTTATACGATGGTAGACGGCCTGTTTGTATCGAATTTGATCGGTACGGATGCGCTTTCGGCCATCAATCTGACGGCTCCTGTCATCCAGCTTGTGACGGCAGTCTCTACCATGCTTGCCACCGGAGGGAGCGCGGTGATCATGAAAAAGATGGGAGAGCAGAAAACAGAGGAGGCAAAGCAGGATTTTACCTTTCTGATCCTGGTAAATGTAGTGGTGGGCATTGTTATGTGCGGGGCCGGATATGTGGCGATGGAGCATATTTTCGCCGGCATGAATCTTTCGGCGGCCGTAGAGGGATACTGTGTGGAATATTTGAGCCGCTATCTGGTGTTCACCGTGCCGATCCTGCTGATGAACAACTTCACGCTCTATATGATCGCCAGCGAGAAGGCGACGCTGTCCTTAATCTGTTCCGTTACAGGCGGCGTCCTCAATATGGTACTCGACTACGTGTTCATCGCAGGGGTTTCCAAGGGAATCAGCGGTGCGGCGGTGGCAACAGGGCTGGGATATTCTGTGACGGCGGTTGCCGGTCTGTTTGTTTTCAGCCGCAAAAAGAGTCTGCTGCATTTTACGAAACCGGTATGCCGCTTCAAGGTTCTCGCCGGTGCGGCCACAAACGGATGTTCAGAGATGGCTACCGCGCTTGTCATCGGGATCATCACGATGATGTTTAACTGGACGATGCTTCACTATGTCGGGGAGGACGGGGTTGCGGTTGTCACCATCATCATGTATGTGCTGATGTTTGCCAGCTCCCTTTATACGGGGTATTCATACGGTGTGGCGCCCATGCTGAGTTATTACTACGGGGAACAAAATCACCAAAAACTGAAAAAGCTGGTTGCCACGAGTCTGAAAGTGATCGCATGTATCTGTCTGATCACGGTTGCCGCCTCCTTTATGCTGACAAGGCCGCTGGTATCGGTATTTGCCCGGCCGGATAATCCGGTGTACGAACTGGCGGTAACAGGGAAAAAGGCATGGTATATCGCGGCGGTTATCTTAGGCAGGGAATTTACTTACCGCAGACTGGAATGGGATGATGAGCTGATCAGGGGGCTGGTCACGGTGGAAGAAGAGTTCTGGAATAATCATATCATACCAGGGATCATCCCGCCGCCGGATGGAACAAGGCGTGCGATGAAGTGCTGGAACAGTATTTCCATACCGCAAAGACAGCCAGCGCCATCAAACTTACCGGGTTTGATGAAAAATTACGGCGGCGCGAGGAAATCCTTGGTTTTATTGCAGAACTGCAGGCGGAACAGAAGCAGATCGAGCAGGAAGTAAAGCTGTTCATGAAAGACAATGAACTTGCAGACAGTGAGTGCTTCCGTGTCTCATGGAAAAATATCGACTCCACAAAGCTTGATTCACAGCGGATCAGGGAAGTGAGACCGGAGCTTTATACCGATTACGGAAAGGTTTCCCATTACAGACGGTTTGAAGTGAAGTCTGCCATTTTGCTCTCGGGGTCATATAGAATCTTTGCATATGATAAATCCCATTGTTCAACGAAATTTACGATTGCCGGGTGGTGGTCCGGGATTTTGAACCACTCGCTTTCATCCTTTAGCTTCATGCGGCGGCTGCCAATTTCCTGCACCCTGCGCTTGCCGATTACATAGGTGCCGATATACCGCTGGTCCTCCAGCATCCGTAGGACCGTTGAGCTGCTCCAGACGCCGTGTGTCCTGGATACATTATGAATGGTTTTTCCCTTTATCCCTCCGATATTGGCTGGAGTATGGGGAGCGTGTATGACGGGAGGGGAATTTTGAGCTTTT
>CATLEM010000139.1 GCA_949916155.1 uncultured Dorea sp. | reverse complement strand
AGCACAGATATATTAAAATACATCAAGGGAAGTGATTAAAATTAGCACTTCCCTTTTTTGTTGTTCTGTGATAGGATAGGGGAGAGTTAAAATTAGACAATAAAGTTGATGAATCTTAATTTCCCGATATTGCATCTGGAAAGAGGAGATTAAGGTTTCGGACTGTATGAATAGGAAACGGAGGAGATGTAAAAGTGAAGAATTTTAATAAGTATGAGCGGACGTATTTTCTGCCGCCGGTGGTGACATATGACTGGGTGAAGAAGGATTATATTGACAAACCGCCGATCTGGTGCAGCGTGGACTTAAGAGACGGGAATCAGGCGCTTATTGAGCCGATGAGCCTGGAGGAGAAGCTGGAGTTTTTCCAAATGCTGGTAGATGTGGGATTTAAAGAGATCGAGGTTGGATTCCCGGCAGCATCGGAGACGGAATATCAGTTTTTACGGACTCTGATCGAGAAGGATATGATCCCTGACGATGTGACGGTGCAGGTGCTGACTCAGGCGAGGGAGCACATCATCAAAAAGACATTCGAGGCGGTGAAGGGTGCGCCCCACGCGGTGGTACACCTGTATAATTCCACATCCGTGGCACAGCGGGAGCAGGTGTTTAAAAAAGGTAAGAACGAGATCAAGCGGATCGCGGTGGAGGGAGCGAAGCTCCTTTTAGAGCTGGCCAATGAGACGGACGGGAACTTTACGTTCCAGTACAGCCCGGAGAGCTTTCCGGGGACGGAGGTTGACTACGCGGTGGAAGTGTGCAACGCGGTGCTGGATGTGTGGCAGCCCACGTCGGACAATAAAGCGATCATCAACATCCCGACCACTGTGGAAAATGCCATGCCCCATGTATTCGCCTGCCAGTTAGAGTATGTACATAAGAATTTAAATTACCGGGACAATGTGATCCTTTGCCTCCATCCCCACAATGACAGAGGATGCGGCGTAGCCACAGCGGAGCTTGGGATCCTGGCCGGGGCGGACCGTATCGAGGGGACGCTTTTTGGAAACGGAGAACGTACCGGGAATGTGGATATCGTAACGCTTGGCATGAACATGTTCTCCCACGGGGTTGATCCAAAGCTTGATTTTTCCGATATGCAGCATCTTCGTGAAACTTATGAGAGGCTTACGCGGATGGAAGTCAATCCGAGACAGCCGTACGGAGGAGACCTGGTGTTTACTGCATTTTCCGGCTCCCATCAGGATGCCATTGCCAAGGGAATGGCATGGAGAGAGGAGAAAAACTGTGAAAAATGGACAGTTCCCTATCTGCCTATCGATCCTCAGGATGTGGGCAGAAAATACGACTCGGATGTTATCCGCATCAACAGCCAATCCGGGAAGGGCGGCGTAAGCTATATCTTAAAGCAGGGCTTCGGCATCAATCTGCCGCTTAAGATGAGGGAAGAGGTCGGTTACCTGGTGAAGGATGTGTCGGATAAGGCCCACAAGGAGCTTAGCCCGGAGTGGGTATACGAGATATTTACGGACAATTATGTGAACACGAAGCCAGTATTTTCCATTGACGAGTGCCATTTTAAACAAGTGGACGGGATCACGGCGGAGGTTTCCATCAACCACGGCGGGGAGAGCCGTACCATTACCGCCAACGGAAACGGGCGTCTGGACGCGGTGAGCAACGCCATCAAGCAGTATTTTAACATCAGCTATGAGTTGAGATTTTACGAGGAACATTCGCTGACCAGAGGGTCTTCGTCAAAGGCTGTGGCCTATGTGGGGATCAACTGCAGCGGCAAAGCGTTCTGGGGCGTGGGTATCGATGCGGACATTATCAGTGCGTCTATAGAGGCATTGATCGTGGCGGTGAATAAGATCGAGGAGATCAGCCATGCCCAGACGTGCAAGGATTCACGTATGATCGAGATCATGAATTATGTCCAGGCAAATTATATCGATATTACGCTGGATGACCTGGCAGAGCATTTCTTCCTGTCAAAACCGTATATTTCCAAGTATATCAGGGAGAAATCGGGAATGACCTTCGGAGAGCTGGTGAAGAAGATCCGGATGAAGAAGGCGAAGGCGCTTCTTAAGAGCAGCAATATGACGGTAGAGAACATCTCATTGTCTGTGGGATATCAGAATGTGGAACATTTTAACCGGCTGTTTAAAAAGGCTTATCAGATGACGCCGATGCAGTTCAGGAACCAAAAATAAGTTAGTGCCAAAGAAGTATTGAAAATTAAACACAATAGTGGTATGGTGTATGGCGAAAGGATGAATATACACGTAGAGGAGAGAGGACTTGTGAGTTACTATAACGAATACAGAAGGTTTGGCGCAAAGACTGCGTTTTCAGATGATAAAGGGCAGAGGATCACGTATGCCGGCCTTGGAGCTTTATCTGATAAAATGGGGCAGGAAATGTCTAAGCGGAGTCTTGCCTTCTGTCTGTGTGAAAATAGTGTCGGCTCGGCGGTCGGTTATCTATCCTGCCTGGAGCATAGCGTCGTGCCGCTTTTGCTCGATAGGAAGATAAATGCTGAGCTTTTGGGGCATCTGATGGCGCTGTATCAGCCGGCGTATTTATATTTTCCTTCTGACTTGAGAGAAAGCTTTGCAGATTATACTGTTCTGTACGAGGATTATCAGTATATACTGGCCAGAACGGATCATCCGGAAATGGACAGGATGTATGACGAGCTGGCGTTACTGCTTACTACGTCGGGTTCCACAGGGAGTCCGAAGCTGGTGAGGCAGAGTTATGTGAATATCCAGTCCAACGCAGAGTCGATCGCAGAATATCTCGAACTGGACGACACAGAGCGTCCGGTGTCTACGCTGCCGATGAATTATACGTACGGACTGTCTGTCATCAACAGTCATATGCAGGTGGGGGCGGAGATTCTTCTCACAGATGCCACGATGATGATGAAGGCGTTCTGGGATTATATGAAAAAAGAACGTGCCACATCTATCGCCGGAGTTCCCTTTACCTATGAGATCTTAAAAAAAGTCCGGTTTTTTAAGATGGAGCTTCCTGATCTGCGCTATATGACTCAGGCGGGAGGAAAGCTGCCGCCTGAGCTTCACCGGGAGTTTGCTGAATGGGCGGCAGAGCATGATAAGAAATTTATCGTTATGTACGGGCAGACGGTAGCCACGGCGCGTATGTCGTATCTGCCGGCCGGGATGAGTCTGGAGAAATACGGCAGTATGGGCATAGCCATTCCGGGCGGAAGATTTTCCCTGATCGATGTGAACGGGGAGGAGATCAGCGAGCCGGAGGTGACAGGTGAACTGGTGTATGAGGGGCCTAACGTAACGCTCGGATATGCCGAGTGCAGGGGAGACCTTGCAAAGGGAGATGAAAGAAACGGCAGGCTTCAGACCGGAGATATGGCAAAAGTGGATGAGGATGGTTTCTATTACATCGTCGGACGGAAAAAGCGTTTTCTCAAGATCTTTGGAAACAGAGTCAACCTGGATGAGATAGACCGGCTGATCAAGAGGAAATTCGAGGGCATGGACTGTGCGTCGACAGGTGTGGACGATAAGATGAAGACGTTTATTACAGACAAGGACCGTATCGATAAGGTAAGGCAGTATCTGTCAGAGACGACGCATCTGAGCGAGTCTGCATTTGCGGTCTTTTATACGTCTGAGATACCGAAGAATGAAGCTGGAAAAACGATATATGCAAAGCTGGAAGGCTAAGGAGGAAGTACATTATGGAGAAAGTAGTAGAGATTTTAAGCAGTCTGAAATCAGGTGTGGATTTTAACACTGCGGAAAGTATCGTGACTGATAAAGTGATCGATTCTATCGACATTGCTTCGCTGATCTCTATGATCGAAGAAGAGTTTGACGTTGAGATCGGCATGGAATATATGGAGAATGAGAATTTTGATTCGGCTGCCGCGATCTGGGAGATGATACAGGAACTTAAGGAAGAATAAGGCGGTGGTATAGTATGGCTATTACATCAGTCTGGTTTCTGATATTTTTATTCATTGCTTTTTGCGCATTTTACTGCTGCCCGGTGAGACATCGCTGGGTAGTACTTTTGGTAAGCAGCATCTGTTTCTATCTTCTGGCCGGGGCGGTCAGATTTTTCCCTTTTATCCTTTTTACTTCATGTGTGATATGGGGATGCGGGAAGAAGATCGGAAAGCTTTATGAGGAGCAGAATGAGAAGCTTTCAGACAGCGCACTGGACCGTGCCGGCAAGAGGCAGATAAAGGAGCAGTATAAGAAAAGAGCAAAGCGTATCTTAATGCTGGCATTGGTTTGTTGTGTCGGCATTCTTTGCGTGACCAAATTTACCCGTTATGCCGTGGAGTATCTGAATCTGATCGCAGAGTCAGTGAATGGAAGAGCAGCCTTCAGTGCAAAGTGGATCATTGTGCCGCTGGGGATATCATATTATACCTTTTCCACGGTAGGCTATTTCTTGGATGTATATTGGAAACGCTATACTTATGAACCTGATTTTCTGCGGTTTTTCCTGTACGCGATCTATTTTCCGCATATCGTGCAGGGGCCGATCTCACGGTACAGCCTATTGGGTCAGGAGCTTAAAAAAGAGCTTAAGTTCGATTCGAGGCGCATCGTGTTCGGGATGGAGCTGATGCTGTGGGGATTTTTTAAGAAGCTGGTGATCGCGGACAGGCTGAATATCTTTGTGTCGTCAGTATATGACGGCAGGGAGCATGCGGGGAGTATATTCCTTGCTGCCATGCTTTTCGACGCGTTCCAGATCTATACGGATTTTTCCGGATATACAGATATTGTGCGCGGGGTGTCGCAGATCTTCGGCGTAGAACTGGAGCAGAATTTCAATCATCCGTTTTTCGCAAAAACCGTGCCGGAGTACTGGCGCAGATGGCATATGACGCTGGGAGGGTGGTTTAAGGACTATGTCTACTATCCCTGTACGATCTCGCCTTTGATGAAGAAAATAAACAAGAAAGCAAAAAAAGCATTTTCCGAGAGGGGAAGCCGTTTTGTTGCAGTGGTCATCCCGGTGTTTCTTACATGGACGCTTACGGGACTGTGGCACGGAACAGGGAAAACATATCTGGCATGGGGGATATATTACAGCACCCTGATCACGGTCTCTGTTGCCTTCCAGCCGGAATTTGAGAAAGTGACCAGGTTTTTCCGGATACGGACAGACACCTTTTCATGGCAGCTGTTCCGGATGGTGCGCACGTTCTGCTGCTTTATGGGCGGAAGGCTCCTGACCAGTCCGGGCGGCCTTGGACGGACATGGATGGTGATCAGGAATGTGGTTGCTCATCTGCGGCCGTGGTGCCTGATCGACGGGACGGTATTCGATTACGGGCTTGACTGGCCGCAGCTTGTACTCGCCGCATTTTCCATATTGCTTCTGTGGGGAGTCAGTATGCTGCAGGAACGCGCGTCTGTGCGAGAGCTTCTTGAACAGCAGAATATCCTCTTCCGCGGAATCATAATTTTTGCGGCTGTCTTCAGTATTCTGATTTTTGGAATCTACGGTTCTGGCTACAATGCGGCTGCGTTCATATATATGCAGTATTAGCGGAGGGATGATCATGCAGGCAATGAATAAGAAAAAGATGTTGAAGGGAATCTGTTTTGTCCTTGTGTTTGTGTTGCTATTCGGGCTTTTTACGGCGATGTTCATGCCAAAATGGAGCTTTGCCCACAGTGATGAGACGCAGACGAGGATACAGGCATTTTACAGACAGGAAAAAAATTCTCATGATGTCATCTATCTGGGGGCGAGTTTTGCGTACTGCGCGATATCGCCTCTGACTATCTGGAAGGAACAGGGGATCACCGGATATGTATTTGCCGGGACCGGGCAGAAAGCATGGCTGAGCACTTATTATCTTAAGGAAGCGCTGAAATACCAGACACCAGAGGCCGTCTTATTCGAGGTTGGGGCAATCTTCGACGAAAAGGAAGCGAGCGAGGGAAATAACCGCAAGAATATTGATTATATGCGCTGGTCGCCTGAGAAGCTGAAAGCCATCAAAACGATCTGTGACAATACGGGAGAATCAAAGAAAGAGTACGTTATTCCGTTCCTCAGATACCATTCCAGATGGCGTGAACTAGAGGCGAAGGATTTTAACCTCAGAGGGGATACGGGATATTATATGATGGGCACGCTTGCCTGGCAGACGACCAGGCCGGCTTCGAAAAAGAAGATAAAGAAGTATGAAGCGTGGAAGGAAAATGAAGAGAAAGCTTCTGAGGTAAAGGTAGGAGACAGATGCCGGGAAACTGTCCTGGAGATGAAAAAGCTCTGTGAGGAAAGAGGAATAGCATTTCAGATGGTGCGGGTGCCGAGCCTGGACTGGTCGATGGAGGCCGCGCAGGCTGTACAGGCCTTTGCCGATGAGAATGGGATCCCCTATCTTGATATGAACCTGTGCAGGGAGGAGACGGGAGTGGACTGGAACACGGATACTCCTGATAAGGGAAAGCATCTGAATATTCTGGGGTGCAGAAAGGTATCGTCGTATCTTGGGAGATATCTGAAAGAAAATTATGAGTTTGAGACAAAGCTCAGTGAGAAAAACCGAAGCTTCTGGGATGAATCCGCTGAAAAGTTTGCCCGGATCTCAGAGTCATATGAGGCAAAAGGACAGAAAAAATAAAAGGTTATCCAAAAGAGGATTTGAGATGGAAGATAAAGCACAGGATTTATATGTCTGTATAAAAGGAAAGGGGAAGCCTTTGGCAATGGTTCATGGGATCATCAGCGACAGCACATTTTTTGAGGACGCCATGAACATCCTTGCAGACGATCATCAGGTGATCGCATATGACCGCCGGGGATACGGAAGAAGCATCAGGAGGACGTATTCGGATTATTCCGTGCGTGTGCAGGCGGATGATCTGGCAGGGATACTGAAGAGCAATTGCCGCGAGCCGGCGTGGATCGTCGGGAACAGCGCGGGAGGGCT
>CATLEM010000138.1 GCA_949916155.1 uncultured Dorea sp. | reverse complement strand
AAGTACGCCGAACGCGTCCGCAGATAAGAAGATAACCTCCTTAGCTGCCGGTGCAGCGGATACCGGACGAACGATCTTTTCAATGTGGTCGATCGGGTAAGATACACGTGTATTCTCTGTCACACTCTTGTCGTTAAAATCAATCTTGCCGTCAGCGTCAAGTGTTACGTTCTCAAGAAGAGCATTGCGCTTGATCGCATTGTAGATATCAGGCTCGGATTCCTTGTCAAGGTTGATAACCTTAGCGTAGCAGCCGCCCTCGAAATTGAATACGCCGTTGTCATCCCAGCCGTGCTCGTCGTCGCCGATAAGGAGACGCTTCGGGTCTGTGGAAAGTGTAGTCTTGCCTGTTCCGGAAAGACCAAAGAAGATTGCGGTATTCTCGCCGTTCATATCTGTATTGGCAGAGCAGTGCATAGAAGCAATGCCTTTGAGCGGCAGATAGTAGTTCATCATGGAGAACATACCTTTTTTCATCTCTCCGCCGTACCATGTATTAAGAATAACCTGCTCGCGGCTGGAGATATTGAATACTGCTGCTGTCTCTGAATTAAGGCCAAGTTCTTTATAATTCTCTACTTTTGCCTTGGAAGCGTTGTAAACAACAAAATCAGGTTCGAAGTTTGCAAGCTCTTCGTCTGTAGGCTGGATAAACATATTCTTAACAAAATGAGCCTGCCATGCAACTTCCATAATAAAACGGATAGCCATGCGGGTATCAGCATTTGTTCCGCAGAAAGCATCTACGACGAAAAGTCTTTTGTCAGAGAGCTCTTTCAGCGCGAGATCCTTTACAACAGCCCAGGATTCTTCGGAAAGCGGATGGTTGTCATTCTTGTACTCGTCAGAAGTCCACCATACAGTATCTTTGGAATTCTCGTCCATTACGATGAACTTATCTTTAGGAGAACGTCCTGTGTAGATACCAGTCATTACATTGACTGCACCAAGTTCACTCACCTGTCCTTTTTCGTAACCTTCCAGATCAGACTTTGTTTCTTCCTCAAATAACATCTCATAAGAAGGATTGTGAACGATTTCCGTAGTTCCGGTAATGCCATACTTGCTTAAATTGATTTCTGCCATTTCTTTATATCCTTTCTTCCTTCAATATTTACCTGTATATGCAGAAGCATACGACGTTATCCTGCAAAACAGACATACTGTGTTTCTCTTTCATATTATACATAATCACACAATAAAATCAATAAAAATTCTCCAAATTTTTGAAAATTTGTTAGAAACTTCACAAAGTGAATATTTTAAGAATCGTTTTTTTTATAGTTGTAAATTTGAATGAAATGGGTTATAATAATTTCAGCGAATCACCTGGGATGTTCGATAACTTCTGTAATTTTGAACCTACAAAACTTTAAACGGGACTCTTATATCTCCGTAATATGTCAGGCCTCCATTTATGCAGGGGAAGACAAAAAAGCGGATGCGGACACCCACCTAGCTGTGGCTAGGAGTCAAAATACAGAAACCGGCATTTTGGGGAACGTACTAAAGAGAAAAGGCAGCCTTATATGGCTGTCTTTTTAAAATATTGGGGAGGATCACAGGATTGCGGAGACGGAAAAGCAGAGAGAAGCAGATCTATTATGGGATGGCCCTTCTGGCTGCAGTTTTTATTGTTGTCGGGCTTACGGCTGCAGTAAAGGGCGGATCGGAAAAAGGCGCGGAGGTAAGTAAAGTTGCCGCCGTGAAGCCGGAGGATGAAAAGAAGGCGGATGAAGCCAGAACGAAGGAAAAAGAAGGGCAGAAATCCGATGAGGACAAAAAAGTAAAAGCAGATAATCCGGATATCCGTGTACTGCTTATGACGAATGGTTTCAGTGATGCCACCCATTCACAGGTCACGCTGGCATCTGATTCGGGGATGACCGTTACATATGGAAATAAGAAAAAGATATATAAAGGAAAAAAGGTGCTGAAGCTCAAGCCTGACCACAGGTGGTTTAAAAAAGGGACAGTGCGGGTTAAAGCCCTGGATGGAAAGCTTACGGTGAAGAGTATAAAGCGCGGAGACGGCATGCCGTCTTATGACGGTGTGATCGAACTTAGAAGTACAGCGGAGGGGATTGCGGTCATCAATGAACTTCCCGTGGAAAAATATCTGTGCGGAGTCGTGCCCAGTGAGATGCCGGCTTCCTATGAACTGGAAGCATTAAAGGCGCAGGCAGTATGTGCCAGAAGTTATGCATACAGACAGATGGAAAAATATGCTTATCCGGAATATGAGGCACATATCAACGACAGTACCAGTTATCAGGTATATAATAATTCCGCGCAGGCAAAGGCTTCGTCAAAAGCGGTAGAACAGACAGCAGGTCAGACAGTCAGGTATAAAGGAGAGATAGTGTCTACTTATTTTTATTCAACATCCTGCGGGAAGACGACAACGATGGAGGCATGGGGAACGAAACCGGGCGAGAAGAACGGCTACCTGTATTCTGCAGAAGTCAAAGGAGCTGACGGTGATTATGAAAAAGATCTGCCGTGGTACCGGTGGACAGTGAAGGTGCCGGCAGAGACGCTGTCCGATCTGATCGGTTTGAATACGGGAAAGGACGTAGGTCTTCTCAGAAACATTGAGATAACAAAACGCGGTCCGGGAGACGTTGCGATTGTCATGAAAGCAACCGGCGATAAAGGCAGTGTTACGGTAAAGACGGAAAATAAGATACGGAGAGCTTTAGGCGGAAGCGAATATAAGATTAAGAGACAGGACGGCAGTGAGACAGACGGCAGAGATCTTCTTCCAAGTGCCTTCTTTACTATTGAAAAAAAAGGAGGTAAGTTTGTGATCAAAGGCGGAGGTTTCGGCCATGGCATAGGCATGAGCCAGACCGGAGCCAATGAGATGGCTAAGCAGGGGAAAGACTATAAAGAGATTCTTAAGCTTTTCTACAAAGACATTTCTGTAGAATAAAGGAAGTTTATAAAGTTTTTATATTTTTAACGAAATTGTTAGCACTCTTATAAAAAGAGTGCTAATTTTCTATTGACTTTTATTTGTGCCGGTATTATTATATCACTTAGGTCAGGGAAATGCCTTTTTCAAAAATAAAGGGCATCAGTGTATAACAGATATATAGATACAATAAATACAAATAAAAAATAGGAGTGATGGTTATGGCTAAAAAAGGAAATTTATCAATCAGCAGTGAAAACATATTTCCCATTATTAAAAAATGGGTGTATTCAGACCACGATATTTTTGTGAGAGAGATGGTATCCAATGGATGTGATGCGATCACAAAGCTGAAAAAACTGGATGTGATAGGAGAATATCAGCTTCCGGATGACTACAAGGCAAAGATTGAGATTGTCGTGAATCCAGAAGAAAAAACTTTGAAATTCATTGATAACGGACTCGGTATGACAGCAGATGAGGTGGAAGAGTATATTACGCAGATCGCATTTTCCGGCGCGACAGAATTTTTGGAGAAATATAAGGATAAGACAACGGAAGATGATATGATCGGCCATTTCGGACTTGGGTTTTATTCTGCATTTATGGTGGCGGATGAAGTTCATATCGATACGCTTTCTTATAAAGAGGGCGCGGCAGCAGTGCATTGGGTAAGCGATGGCGGTACAGAGTATGAGATGGAAAATGGAACAAAGGATACTGTTGGTTCCGAGATTACTCTTTATCTGAATGAGGACAGCCTTGAATTTGCGAATGAGTATCGCATGAGAGAGGTCATCGAAAAGTACTGTTCATTTATGCCGGTAGAGATCTTCCTTTCTAAAGCTAATGCAGAGAAAGAATATGAGACGATTGATGAGGAAGAGCTTAAAGATACCGATATCGTTGTAGAGCATATCCATGAAGAAGCTAAGATGGAGGAAAAGGAGAACGAGGACGGTACAAAGGAGATGGTAGAGGTATCTCCTGCAAAGGAAAAGGTTAAGATTGAGAAACGTCCTGTTTCCCTGAGTGATATACATCCGCTTTGGACAAAGCATCCGAACGAATGCTCGGATGAGGATTATAAGGAGTTTTACCGCAAAGTATTCCTTGATTATAAGGAGCCGTTGTTCTGGATACATCTGAATATGGATTATCCGTTTAATTTAAAGGGGATTCTCTATTTCCCGAGAATCAATACAGAATATGATTCTATAGAAGGAACGATCAAGCTTTATAATAACCAGGTATTTATTGCAGACAATATTAAGGAAGTGATTCCGGAATTTTTAATGGTGCTTAAAGGTGTGATCGATTGTCCGGACCTGCCGCTTAACGTATCGAGAAGTGCGCTTCAGAATGATGGTTTTGTCAATAAGATTGCCGATTATATTTCTAAAAAGGTGGCAGACAAACTTTCCGGAATGTGTAAGACGAAGAGGGAGGATTATGAGAAATACTGGGATGATATCAGCCCGTTTGTCAAGTTCGGATGCCTTAAGGATGAAAAGTTCTGTGATAAGATGAAGGATGCCGTTCTGTTCAAGAATATTGACGGTAAATATCTGACGCTTAAGGACTGCATCGAGGAAAACGGCGGCAAGACAGAAAAACCGGAGGATAAGAAAGAAGAGGACAAAGAAAAGGACAAAGAAGAAAAGAAGACAACCATTTATTATGTGACGGATGAGATCCAGCAGAGTCAGTATATCAATATGTTCAGAAAACAGGGACAGGATGCAGTTATATTAAGCCATAATATTGACTCGCCGTTTATCACGCAGCTTGAGCAGCGCAATGAGAATATCCAGTTTCAGAGAATTGATGCCGATGTGACTGATACAGTGAAAGAGGAAGTAGCAGAGGCAGATAAAGAAGACTTTCAGAAGACGACAGACAGCCTGACAGAGACATTCAGAAAAGAGCTGGGCAATGATAAACTGGAAGTGAAGGTTGAGAAGCTTAAAGATGATAAGGTTGCGTCTATGATCACGTTGTCTGAGCAGAGCCGCCGTATGCAGGAGATGATGAAGATGTACGGTATGGGTGCTATGGGTATGGGAATGGATGCAGGCAATGAAGGAACGCTGATTCTTAATGCCAATCATCCGCTTGTACAGTATGTGGTTGACAATAAAGAGAATGAGAATGTGTCAATCATCTGCAAACAGCTCTATGATCTTGCCATGATTGCGCATAAACCGCTGAATCCGGAAGAGATGACGGCATTTGTGCAGAGGAGCAATGAGATCATGATGCTTCTTACAAAATAGAGGAAACAAATATAAAGCTGACCAAAGAACCGGAATGCGAAGATGAGGTGTATTCCGGTTCTTTTTAAGACTTTGGAAGTTGCTGGAAGAAGGTTTTTTGATGGACAAAATGCGGGAAATCGGGTAGAATATAGGATATACAGGGGTGGAGCATGGAAAAGTTAAAACGGATTTTTTCGCAAATTTCACAGATACCAAAGCATATTTCCAAAGTGCATGTAGGCGCATATGCCGCGCAGGCGGCTTATTTTTTGATGCTTTGCATGATTCCGATCATCCTTCTTCTTCTGACTCTGGTACAATTTACTCCGGTGACGAAAGCGGATGTAATGACGGCGGTGATAAAGGTGTTCCCGTCATCTGTCGATTCGATGATTACTTCCATTGTCAATCAGGTGTATAACCAATCTACCGGAATCATCCCAGTGACGCTTGTCGTGACTTTGTGGTCGGCAGGGAAAGGTGTGTTATCGATAACGACGGGGCTTAATTGTATCTATGGTTGTCCGGAGACGCGTAATTATTTCTTTTTAAGAATAAGGGCAACTCTGTACACGGTCATGTTTGTAGTTGTTATCCTGCTCCTTTTGGTATTGTCAGTGTTTGGCAATTCGCTGAATCTGCTCATTCTTGAACATCTGCCGTTTATGTCGAGAACGGCGGACTGGCTGATTGAGGCGAGGACGTTTATTTCTCCGGCGGTATTGGTGGTGTTCTGTCTTTTGATCTATAAGTTCCTTCCCAACCGGAGAGACAGGCTGATAAAGCAGCTTCCGGGGGCGGCGTTTGCAGCGCTTGGCTGGATGGTTGTCTCGTGGATATTCTCCATATATCTGGATGTTTTCGAAGGATTTTCCAGTATGTATGGAAGCCTTACGACGATAGTGCTTATTATGCTGTGGATGTATTTTTGCATGTACAGTATATTGCTTGGCGGAGAACTCAATGTGCTTTTGTATAATGAGCTGTTTATGATAAAAGATAAGAAAAAAATCAGAAAGTGATGAGGAAAGAAAATTGATAAAGATAGAGATACCTAATTATAAAACATTAGAACTTGAATATCTTGTTCTGGATTATAACGGAACGATCGCTTTGGACGGTCAGATACGCAAGACAGTGGAAGAACGTCTGATGAAGCTTGCAGACCTTTTGGAGATACACGTGTTGACTGCGGACACACATGGTACCGCGAAGCAGATGTGTGAAGGGATGCCGTTTGAGATACAGACATTTCCTACAGACGGAGCGCTGGATGAAAAGCTGGCAGTAATTGAAAAGCTGGGGGAGGACAGGTGTGTGGCGATTGGAAACGGGCGCAATGATAAGCTGATGTGCCGCGCCAGTGCACTTGCTGTCGCGGTGATGGAGCAGGAAGGAATGTGCGGAAGACTTCTTGGAGAGGTGGATGTCTGTACGAGAAGTATTGAAGATGCTCTGGATCTGTTGCTGAAGCCGAAGAGACTGGTGGCAACTCTCAGAGGATAGGCGGTTTCAAAAAAGTTCCCGGAAAGAGGCTTCAGAGGACGAATTTCACTCTTGACAACTGTTCTTTGTATGTTACAATATTGAAGTGTGAATAAGCAAAAGCAATGACCGTGTAAAGTAGAGATCCATTTTCCGGCAGAGAGAGGGAATCTGCGGCTGAAAGTTCCCTTAGGTTCAGATGGTGATCGAATTTCCCACGTAAGCTGCATTTTTGAAAGGATAGTAGGAAATGCCGTGTCTGCTGCTCGTTACGCAGCGATGAGTGTCTGCATGATAATATCGATGTGCAGGAATCAGGGTGGTACCGCGGGTAATACCTCGTCCCTATATTAGACAGGGACGGGGATTTTTTATGCATATTTTTGCATTGATAATCAGGAAGGAAAGGAAGCGAAAGTGATGAAAGAAAT
>CATLEM010000137.1 GCA_949916155.1 uncultured Dorea sp. | reverse complement strand
CTTAGAAGATACGCAGCGCGCCCTTACTCTGGCAGGAGAGGGCATCCTGTACCCCAAAAGTCCCCGGGACAGCATACTGATCTTCTCCATTAACAAAAAATTGTCTGTCGCTGATACCAATCTGCTTCTCGACAGCAAAGGCGAAAAAATGCTCTGAATATATTGTAACATATCCTGTACAAGAATTTCACCAGCCTCTTTTTAAATTCTTTAAAATTCAATCTGATTTCCTATTGACAAATTTCCTTCTCTCTGCTATATTCTTTCCGTCAAGAAGTTGATTAATCAACTTCTTGACAGGAGGTTTATATGATTGACAGATTTGAAAAGCTGACCGCGGGCGTTACACAGATATACAAAAACATACAGAAGATCAAACGGCACCGTATGGATTCCCTGGGACTTAAAGGTACTCATGTGATGCCTCTCCACTATTTGTCGGAGCATCCCGACGGTCTGACAGCTGCTGATCTGTGCAGCATATGCCGCGAGGACAAGGCCGGTATATCCAGGATTCTTTCCGATCTGGAAAAAGCGGGACTGATCACTTACTTATCAGACAAGAATACAAAAGACACAAAAAAATACCGCGCAAAAGCAATCCTTACCAAATCCGGCAGATCATGCGCAAAAAAAGTCACCAGTCTGATCATGCACGCAACTATTGCAGGCGGTCTTGGCATTACTCCGGAAGAACGCGACATATTTTATCGCATACTATTTAAGATTGCCAGGAATTTAGAGCAAGTCTGCCAAAATCTTGAAAACGAAACCTCCAAACGGACTGTTTAGACAAACCGTCCGGCAAATATAACAGGAATCAAGGAACGGTTAAAGAATTAAGCTTTACCTCTGAATTTTTAACAGTTCCTGAGAAGAAAGAGGATACTATCATGCACACAATCAGGAAAATGTATTGCAGGACTTTTCAGACCGCATTCAAGATCGCGCTGCCCTTCCTTCCCTACCGGACACCGGAGATCATAGGAAGTGTCAAAGGGATCCCGGAGATTCTGACTAAAAAGAAATGCGGCACTGTACTGATCATCACCGATGAAGGCATCCGGAAACTCGGACTCACAAGACGGTTGGAAAAAACGCTCTCCGACAATAACATTCCTTATTTCATCTACGACAAAACTGTCGCCAATCCGACTACTGCAAATGTAGCAGAAGCTCTTGAGCTTTACCTGGAAAACGGATGCGATTGCCTGATCGGCTTCGGCGGAGGCTCCAGCATGGACTGTGCCAAGGCAGTAGGCGCAAGGATTGCAAAACCAAAGCAGTCACTGGCTAAGATGAAGGGAATCCTCAAAGTTCACAAAAAGCTTCCCCTTCTCATCGCCATCCCGACCACTGCAGGAACCGGAAGCGAGACAACTTTAGCGGCGGTCATCACTGATGCCGATACGCGGCACAAGTATGCTATCAATGATTTTCCGCTGATCCCGAGGTATGCTGTACTTGACCCGAAAGTAACGGCAAGCCTTCCGCCGTCTATCACTGCAACGACCGGGATGGATGCACTTACCCATGCCGTTGAAGCTTTTATCGGCAACTCCACCACATATGGGACGAGACAGAATGCACTGCTGGCGGTGCGGCTCATCTTTGAAAATATCGATGCGGCATATCAGGACGGCAAAAACATAGAGGCCAGAAGGAATATGCTCCATGCCTCCTTCTATGCAGGCTGTGCATTTACCAAATCCTACGTAGGATATGTCCACGCCGTTGCCCACTCATTAGGCGGGGAATACAATGTTCCCCACGGACTTGCCAATGCGGTGATCCTTCCTCTTGTCCTGGAATCCTACGGCAGCTCCATACACAAAAAACTGCACAAATTATCTGTTGCCGCCGGCATCTCAGAAAAGGATACTCCCGCCGGCGAATCAGCCGCTGCATTTATACAGGCAATAAAGGACATGAAGAAACGTTTTCATATCGGAGACCATATCCCGGAGATTAAAGATGTAGATATACCCAAGCTCGCCCATTACGCTGACCGGGAAGCCAATCCGCTCTATCCGGTGCCGGTCCTGATGGACAGCCTGCAGCTTGAGTCATTTTATTATCAGTTGATAGACAAAAAAGGAGGTGCTGTGTATGAATGAATATGAAATCAAAGAACTTGTCCGTACCCAGAAGAAATATTTCCGCACAGGTGCTACCCTGCCTGTTGGAGAAAGATTAAAAGCGCTTTTGAAACTTAAAAGTTGCATATTGAAATACGAAAACGAAATACATGCAGCGCTGAAAAAGGATTTGGGAAAAAGTGAGTTTGAAAGTTACATGTGCGAGACAGGCATGACGCTAAGCGAACTTTCTTATATGATCAGTCACATCTTTTCTTTTACCAAAGAAAAGAGAGTAAAGACCCCGTTAGCACAGTTCTGCTCAAGAAGCTTTAAAAAGCCTTCTCCTTACGGCGTTGTACTGATCATGAGCCCCTGGAATTATCCTTTTATGCTGGCTATGGAACCTCTGGCGGACGCCATTGCTGCCGGAAACACAGCCATCGTAAAGCCAAGCGCCTACTCACCGTACACCTGCGAGATCATCAGAAAGATCATCGAAGAATGTTTTGAAACAGAATATGTATCCGTAGTCACCGGAGGCCGTACCGAGAACACCTGCCTGTTAGACGAGCATTTTGACTATATCTTTTTCACCGGAAGCCAGAATATCGGCAGGGAAGTCATGCAAAAAGCTGCCGCACACCTTACCCCGGTCACCCTCGAACTCGGCGGAAAGAGCCCTTGCATCGTCGATAAAACTGCCGATATAAAACTGGCAGCAAAGCGGATCGTATTCGGAAAATACTTAAACTGCGGACAGACCTGCGTAGCGCCTGATTTCGTCTACTGTGACCGCGCCGTGAAAGATAAACTTGTGAATGCTGTCAGACAGCAGATCAAAAAACAATTCGGCGCCCGTCCGCTGGAAAATAAAAATTACGGAAAGATCATCAATGAAAAACATTTTAACCGGATCCTCGGCCTTATAGACGAATCCAAGGTCGTCTGCGGCGGAGGCTCTGACCTTCAGTCTCTCCGGATCGAGCCAACAGTTATGGACCATGTGACTTTCAGCGACGCAGTCATGAGAGAAGAGATATTCGGTCCTCTTATGCCGGTGCTCGTGTACGATTCACTGGACGAAGTGATCACAAATATCAATTCCATGCCCCATCCTCTTGCCCTGTATCTATTTACCTCTGACAAGAGCACCGCAGATCAAGTAACATCTCTTTGCGGTTTCGGCGGCGGATGCATCAATGACACGATCATCCATCTTGCCACCAGCGAGATGGGCTTCGGCGGATTCGGCGAGAGCGGTATGGGAGCCTATCATGGAAAAACCGGGTTTGATACATTTTCCCACGATAAAAGTATCGTGGATAAGAAGACGTGGCTGGATCTCCCTATGCGCTACCAGCCTTACCGGAAGCTTTATGACCGGCTCATTCACATTTTCTTAAAGTAATTGTAAGAAAACCGTAACGCTTTCATCCCCCAGCGCTGTATGGGATATGGTATAATGATGTTGGTGCCGCATCTTTCCGGCGCTAATGATATGGAAAGAGGTTATTGCAATGAGCCGTAAAAAGAAATCCATCAGTTCCAAAAAGCGAAGATACCGGCGCATATGCCGCGTGATGCTTCTCATACTTATCCTCCTTATCGCTGTTCTTGCCGGGATCCTCCTTTGGCAGAAAAAGGAAGAGTCGAACGCAAAAAAAGCACAGAAGGCAAAATCCGAGGCAACAGAAGATAAACGAAGAAAAGATAATGAGACAAGCACAAAAGAGGATACTGAAAATTCCGAGGCACTGAAAGCGCAAAAGGAAGCCAAGGAAGCGCAGAAAAAAGCCGAGGAAGAGAAAGCGCAGGAAGAAGCCGGCAAAAACAGGGATGTCCAGACCGCCGTGAATACGGCAACAGAAGATAAACACAAGACAAACGGTCTGGCTATCTGCATGTATCACTACGTGTATGACAAAGATAACCCTCCCAAGGAAAAACTTAACAGTAACTTCATCGAAGTCCATGCATTGGAAGAGGAACTTAAATATCTTACGGAAAATGATTATTATTTCCCCACCTGGGAGGAAGTAGAAAAGTTCGTAAAAGGTGATTATCTCCTTCCGGAAAAAAGTGTAGTGCTTACCTTTGACGACGGCGCCTACAGTTTTTTAAATTTAGGCGTGCCTCTTTTTGAAAAATATAAAGTACCTGTCACTTCTTTTCTTATCGGAAATATCGACGGGAAGAAAAAAGTAAAAAAATATGCCAGCGAATATATGACTTTCCAGTCCCACTCCTACAATATGCACCGAGGCGGCGGCAATATCGGCCACGGCGGGATCTTCCCCGTCATGAACCACGATGACGCGGTTGCGGACCTTAAGAAATCCATTAAAATAGGCGGTAACGGCGATGCTTTCGCTTACCCCTACGGCGATTACAATGACAGCTGCGTACAGGCCGTTAAGGATGCCGGTTTTAAATGCGCTGTCACGACAGAATACGGACGGGCGAAGCCGGGCGATGATCCGCTTCTTCTTCCCCGCATCCGCATGTCGATGGGACAGTCACTGGATAGCTTCAAAAAACTAGTCGAGTGATCCTATCGGCTTATCATTTGTCACATCTCCGTTTCCAGATAACGGAATCACTTCTCCGAGAAATGTCGGCCTGGGTTTTGTGATGGTATATCCTACATCCTTAATCCTTGCCGCCGCTTCCCGGAGTTTCCTGTATTTATCACCTCTGTACACTCTCGTGTCACAGGTCACTCCTCTTACCTTAAGCCCCAGCGCTTCGGCGTCATAGATCGCGCGGTACATATGGTATTTCTGCGTCACTACCAGAAGACTCTCTGCCTCAAAGATCTCCTTCGCCCGGTACATACTTTCATAAGTAGAAAATCCTGCATGATCCATAAATATACACTCGGACGGCACACCCTGTTCGATCGCATAATTTTTCATGGCATTTACTTCATCATAATCCTCACGCCCGTGATCACCGCTCATGATCATGCGGTCTGTAAGCCCCTCTTTATAAATAGCAATACCCGTATCAAGGCGTTCTTTCAGCATTCTGCTCAGACTTCCGTCAGGCTTTACCTGAGCACCAAGTACCAGAACGGCATCAGCGCGCTCTTCTTCTTTCAGTTCCTCTATGGTCGTGATCCGTCTTCCTGCTTTCACTTTCACAAAGCTGTTGATCCCGATGATCATCACCAGCCCGGCAATAGAAAAAGCCAAAAAAACTCTGATCAGTCTCTTTGGCTTTAATCTGTTCATCCATCTTTTATCCATCGTATATCTCTCCTTTTTTGTATACTGCACCGTTTTATTCTGATAACAGGATACAAAAAATCCTTCCGATATACAACTATTTTAATGTAATCTTAAGATAAACGCTTAATTAATCTTCTTTAAATAATAGAATCCATATGCCGGAACATTAAGTGCAACCGGCTGTACGATCTGTCCGGTAAGAACGTCCTCGTAAATCCCGTCCGTCTCATTGACCCATGCGATGCGGTCGTATTCACTGAAATTAAACAATCCGATAATCTTATCCCCGTCATAGTATCTGCCCATTCCGAGAATACCGGCATCCCACGTATCAATCGTCCAGGAATCCGCATAGGATACAAATGCCTTCTCGCTCTTTCTGATTTCTTCAAGCTTTGCAAGGCCCTGGAATACTTTTCCTTCCACTGTCTCCAAATCATCCGCCTTCGCCGCATTCTCCCAGTTCATCTTTCCTCTGTGGATATAGCGGGAATCGTCTGCTTTATGCCAGTCCTCTTTATAGCTATAGTCATTTACCTGCGCGATCTCATCTCCGCTGTAAAGTACCGGAATACCGGACTGCATGAACATGTAGGCATGAAGGGTCACATCAAACCGGATCGCCCGCTCCATCGCAGCCGCATCCTGCTCGAAGCCTGCTTTTTCAATTCCGCACATAGAAGCGGTCGTCGCGCAGAATCTTGCATCTCCGCTGACCGGATCCGCATTGTAAAGCTCGCCCCGGCTGTTGCTTCCTCCGACGTAGCCCTGGAAATAATCATTCAGATACTGCTTATGGGAGCGCTCGCCCTTGCCTTCCGTCATCAGCGTGCCATAATCTAAGCCCCAACCGATATCGTCATGGCAGCGAAGATAATTAAGGAACACGTACTCTTTCGGCAGTCCATTGACAATGTCAAGCTGCTTCTTTAACAGGCCCACATCCCTTGTCGCCACGGTATGCCATGTAGTTGCCATCGTTGTAACATTGTACAGCATATGGCACTCCGGTTTCTCGACAGTCCCGAAATACGGAACTACCTTCTCCGGCTCCATGACCACTTCTCCGAGAAGCAGTACGCTCGGACACACAATCTCGCTGATAATTCTCATCATACGCACAATCGTATGTACCTGCTTTAAATTCCGGCACTGCGTTCCAAGCTCTTTCCAGATATACGGAACCGCATCGATACGGATAATGTCGATTCCCTTATTGGCAAGATAAAGGAAATTGTACATCATCTCATTGAACACCCGCGGATTCTTATAATTCAGATCCCACTGGTACGGATAGAATGATGTCATAACGAAATGTCCCGCATCCGGAAGCCAGGTAAAGTTGCCCGGCGCTGTCGTCGGAAATACCTGCGGCACAGTCTTCTCATACATATTCGGTATCGTATCATTATTAAAGAAGAAATACCGGCTCATATACTCGCCGTCTCCCTGACGCGCCCGCTTCGCCCACTCGTGGTCCTCAGAAGTATGGTTCATCACAAAATCCATACATACATTCATCCGTTTTTCGTGGCAGGCTGCCGTAAGGTTTTCCAAATCCTCCATCGTACCTAATTTCTCCTGCACCTTCCGGAAATCCGCCACCGCATATCCTCCGTCCGAGCGTCCCTCCACCGTGTCAAGGAACGGCATCAGATGGATATAATTTACATTACATTTTTCAAGGTAATCTAGCTTCTCCTGTACGCCCTTCATATTACCCGCAAAGTTGTCGATATAAAGCATCATACCGAGCATATCGTTGTTCTTGTACCAGTTCGGATC
>CATLEM010000136.1 GCA_949916155.1 uncultured Dorea sp. | reverse complement strand
AATAATATCTGTGTCTGCAGCGATTGTATGCAGAAAAGCTTTGACATCATGAACAGCGGACAGATCGATTACAGCCAGCTTATGAACATACCGGGGATGCAGTTTATCAACCTGGCGGATGTAGAGCAGACTGTGCCGAAACAGCAGAAAATAAAAAAGAAGAAAGAAAAAGCGGAGAAAAAGCCTTTGGTCGACATCAATAATCTTCCAGCTCCCCATAAGATAAAGGCGAGGCTTGATGAGTATGTGGTGGGACAGGAGCATGCGAAAAAGGCGATGTCTGTGGCTGTCTATAACCATTACAAGCGGGTGGCAACGGATACTATGGATGAGATCGAGATCGAGAAGTCCAATATGCTGATGATCGGACCTACAGGCTCCGGCAAGACTTATCTTGTCAAGACACTGGCAAGGCTTCTTGATGTACCTCTTGCTATTACCGATGCGACCTCCCTTACTGAGGCAGGTTACATAGGAGACGATATCGAGAGCGTGGTATCTAAGCTCCTTGCCGCTGCGGACAACGATGTGGAGAAGGCGGAGCAGGGCATTATCTTCATCGATGAGATTGACAAGATCGCCAAAAAAAGAAATTCCAGCCAGCGGGATGTGAGCGGAGAGTCGGTGCAGCAGGGGATGTTAAAGCTCTTAGAGGGCAGTCAGGTGGAAGTCCCTGTGGGTGCCAACAGTAAAAATGCTATGGTGCCGCTCACTACGGTGAATACAAGAAATATACTGTTTATCTGCGGCGGCGCGTTCCCGGATCTGGACAGTATCATCAAGGAGAGGCTGAAAAAGCAGGCTTCTATCGGTTTCGGGGCGGAGCTTAAGGATAAATATGATCATGATAAGAAGATCTTAGAGAAGGTGACGTTAGAGGATTTGAGGAAATTCGGGATGATTCCGGAGTTTTTAGGCCGTCTTCCTATTGTGTTCATTTTACAGGGTCTGAGCGAGGAAATGCTGGTCCAGATCCTTAAGGAGCCGAAAAATGCGATCTTAAAGCAGTATCAGAAGCTTCTGGCGCTTGATGAAGTAAAGCTTACTTTTGATGACGGGGCACTTCATGCCATTGCAGAGAAGGCAATGAAGAAGGATACGGGAGCCAGGGCGCTTCGGGCGATCATCGAGGAATTTATGCTGGATATCATGTATGAGATCCCGAAGGATGACAGTATCGGTGAGGTGACGATCACCAGACAATATATAGAAGGGACCGGAGGACCTGTCATTGCCCTCAGAAGCCAGCAGGTCATGCGGATTGGTTCATAAAAGGGAAATTACCTCATATACTTAAAAAAAGTATATGAGGTAATTTTTATAGATGAATACATTATCATGCAGAGAAATGATATTGTCAGAGGATTATATGGATTTCTTAAGCCCGGGTTACCGGAGCGGAGAGAACATTGTGCTCGGGAAGGATAAATCCTGTATCCAGCAGTTAGGCTTCGGTTACCGAGCGGTCTATGTAGAAAAGAGCCTGGTGGGAGAATTGTCTCTGGAGAGGTACGGTTATCAGGGGATACCGGGATGCTATACCTTGATTGATACAAGCGCCCTGAATGAAGCCGGGATCAGTACGGTGCAGAATTTCCCGGCGCTGCGCCTTCGGGGAAAGGGGATCATGATCGGTTTTATCGATACGGGGATTGATTATGAGAATATGATATTCCGGAATCCGGCAGGAGGAACCAGGATCGCAGGAATCTGGGATCAGACGATTCAGACAGGGAGCCCCCCGGAAGGCTTTGCCTATGGAAGCGAATATACCAGGGAGATGATCAATGAGGCACTCCAGTCGGGAAATCCTCTTGGCATCGTGCCGAGTCAGGATGAAAACGGCCACGGAACATTTCTTGCCAGTGTGGCAGCAGGAGGAATCAGTACGGAGAACCAGTTCTCAGGAGCGGCGCCGGAGGCGGTGATCGGGATGGTCAAGCTGAAACCGGCAAAGAAATATCTGAAGGATTTTTATGGAATCAGGAGTGATGCACCCTGTTATCAGGAAAATGATATCATGTTTGCTCTTAAGTATCTGCACGAACTGGCGGCCAGAGAAGGGATACCTGTGGTGATCGGGATTGCCCTGGGGACGAATATGGGCCCGCATGACGGCAGTTCTCTGTTATCCCAGCTGCTTAACTCCTATACAAATCTTATGAATCATTGTATCGTGACCGGAGGCGGCAATGAGGCGAGCAAACGGCACCATTATTACGGCGAGGTGGAAGAAGGAGGAAGGGCAAAAGAGGCGGAAATACGTGTGGAAAAAGGTACGTCCGGATTTGCGGCAGAACTTTGGAGCCGCCTTCCCAATATTGTGACGGTTTATCTGGTCTCTCCCTCTGGAGAGCGAAGTCCCACATTGTCTTTAAGGCAGGGCAGCAAATACCAGCTCGGCTTTGTGTTTGACGATACGCAGGTGGAGATAGAGTACCGTCTTCTTCTGGAAAACAGTAATTCTCAGCTTATTTTTTTCCGGTTCAGCGGAGTCGCGGAAGGGATATGGAAGATCGGGGTGGAGCCGCGCTATATTGTGAACGGCGGATTCCATATCTGGCTGCCGGTGGAGGAGTTTCTGGAAACAGATGTTTATTTTCTGGAGGCGGACCCGGATACGACGCTGACAGAACCGGGCAGCACACAGGATTCAATAACGGTATCATATTATAATAGTGTGGATAATAGTATTGATATTAATTCCGGAAGAGGTTATACTAGATGTACTACATTAAAACCGGATTTTGCATCTCCCGGGGTGGATATCACCGGGGTTACTTTAGACGGCAGGTTTGTGAGCAAGTCCAGCTCCAGTGCTTCTGTAGGGATCGCGGCAGGTGCGGCGGCGCTGATTATGGAGTGGCTCTCGAAGCAGCCCAATGTCAGAGGGATCACATGCAATCAGGTGCGCAATATCATCCTGTTCGGGACGGGACAGAGGGAGGATATGGAGTATCCTAACCGGGAATGGGGATACGGAACTATTGATATCTATCAGTCGTTAAACCGGCTGAGAGAATTATAAAAACCTTATTAGAATTACGAAAGGAGGAAGTTTGTGATGGCAGATTTCTTTGAAGACCTCGGCAAAAAGATTACGGAGGTAGCAGACGATCTCGGGCGCAGAGCGGGAGATACGATTGAGACACAGAAGATCAAAAGCCAGATCCGTTCTCTGAAGCGGGCAAATGAAAAGGATTATCTGGACATCGGCCGTATGGTGTACGAGAAGTTTCAGGACGGCGAGCTTTTTGGAACCGACTATATTACGATCTGTGAAGCAATCGAAAAACGCAGTGAAGAGATTGAGAGAAAAGAAACGGAACTGGACAAATTCAAAGAGGCTAAATGATGGTATTGACGATATATATGGGTATGTTTGTTGTTCTGGCCTGTATCGATATGGGCATAAAACAGTACATAGAAGATACATTTGAAGAAAATGAAGAGCGGGAGACGATACTTCCGCGTGTTGTACTCCGCAAGGTACATAACAGGGGCTTTGCTTTTAATGTGCTGGAGCGGGCTCCGGATGTGATAAGGAAGAGCTCTTTGTGTGCTGCGGCAGGTATATTTTTCTATGATATCTGGATGTTTACAAGAAAGAAGCGGGCGGTGGGAAAGGTTGGTATGGCGCTTGCAAGCGCCGGAGCAGTCAGCAATCTCTACGACCGCCTCATCCGGAAAAAAGTGATTGATTACGTTGGTGTCAAAAGTGAGAGAGATTCTGTCTCAAAGCTGACGGCCAACCTTGCGGATATGTATCTTACGGCAGGCGCATTGCTGTGCGGGATATCAGGACTTGCACACAGAAAAAGAAGAAAAAAGATATGATTTCCGGGTTATATCTGCACATTTTGCATAGTGCATCAGTCAATATTCTATGTACAGGTTTTCTCCGCCGTTTTATAATAGTATGAAATGGTAATTTGCCAATATTTACGATGAAAAGGAGAAGGATGATATGATAGCAGAAAGACCGCCGATGGGCTGGAACTCGTGGAATACTTTCGGGGAGAAGATTGATGAGAAGCTGATCTTTGAGACAGCAGATATTATGGCAGAGAGAGGCTATAAGGATGTAGGATATGAGTATCTGATCATTGATGACTGCTGGGCGCTTAAAGAGAGGGATGAGAAGGGGAAGCTGGTTCCTGATCCGGAAAAATTCCCCCGCGGCATGAAGGCTGTGGCGGACTATGTTCACGGGAAGGGACTTAAGTTCGGCATGTACTCCTGTGCGGGCGTGCTGACCTGTGCCGGATATCCTTCAAGCTACGATCATGAATTTGAGGATGCGAAGCAGTTCGCGGAGTGGGGAGTGGATTATCTGAAGTATGATTTCTGCAATTTTCCGGATAATGCGGACTGCAGGAACCGTTACCATATCATGAGCATGGCGTTAAAGGCCAGCGGCAGAGAAATTCTTTTTGCGGCGTGCAACTGGGGACAGGAGGAGAGCTGGAACTGGATGCGCTCAATCGGTGCCCATACTTACCGCTCCACCGGGGACATTTTTGATAATTTCCGCTCATTTACCGGGATATTCCAGTCCCAGTTAGAACATTTCTGCCAGTCCGGGCCATATTGCTTCAACGATATCGATATGCTGACTGTAGGCATGTACAACCAGGGCAATGCCACTATCGGAAAGCCATGCACTGACGGGGAATACCGGATGCAGTTCTCCATGTGGTGTTTGGCGGGAACGCCGCTTATCATGGGGGCGGATATCCGGAACATCAAGCCGGAGATGGGGGAGCTTCTGAAAAATAAAGCGCTGATCGCCATCAATCAGGACAGGGAATGCCGCCCGCCGTACCTGGTGGGCAAGAGGAGCGTTGCTGTGCCTCAGGAAGATTCGGATACGGCAGTGGAACCGCTTAAGGTGGTGAAAGATAAGCTCTTTACCTTTATCAAGCACCTTTCGGACAATGAGTTTGCGGTAGCCTACTATAATCTTTTCGAGGAAGAGCGGAAGGTGAACTTTATCTTTGCCGATGCGGGGATTCCCTACGGGTCTGGTTATGGATTCTCCATGGAGGATGTATTTACCGGGGAGAGTCTGGGCGTAAAGCGGGATTATCACATGGCAGATGTACCGGGGCATGACTGCAGAGTGTATAAGTGCAGGCTGATATATTGCGGGCAGTAAAGAGGGCAGGAAAGTGAGCACAGAGATAAAAGCTGCTCGGGGAGAGAGTGAGGAGAAAGTATGCTCCTTGCAGGGTACGCCTGAGTATTGCCGCAGATGTAGGAAAACGCTTTCCGCTGACGAAGTCGCCATGACAAAAAAGCTGGTCAACCGGGGAACTACGGTCTATTACTGTATGGACTGCCTGGCAGAGATGTTCGATGTAGAGAGGAAGGATATCGAAGAAAAAATCGCATATTACAAACGTTCGGGCTGCACACTGTTTCAGTGAGATAACCGTAAGGGCTTCCCGGACTTAAGAAGAGGATCTGCTTTCAGCAAATATGTTGTGTATTTGAGGAAAGCAGATTATTCTATGTCGAAAGCACATTACGTCATTTTTAAAATATTTCCTTCATGTTAAAATCCATTTCAGAAAAACAAAAGGAGGAAATAAGTATGAAGTTCAAAAAGGTTTTATCAGCTGTTTTAGTTGCAGCAACGTGTGTTTCACTCTGTGCCTGCGGCGGAAAGGGTGACGGAGGCAGTGAAGGAGGCGGGGACGGTACTGTTCAGGTGGCGATCTGGGACAATGTCCAGCTCGACGGGCTTAAGGAGATCGCTGCCGGCTTCACCGAGGAGACAGGGGTTGACGTAGAGTTCCAGGTGATTCCATGGAATGAGTACTGGACGCTCCTTGAAGCGGGCGCCACAGGCGGGGAGATGCCGGATGTGTTCTGGATGCATTCTACGTATTCCCAGAGATACATGTCCAACGATATCCTTCTTGACCTGACAGATAAGATCAAGGGCAGTGAAAAGATTAATCTGGATAACTATTACAAAGATATTGCAGAACTATACCAGTATGACGGAAAAACCTATGCGGTTCCGAAAGACTATGACACCATTGCTCTCTGGTACAATAAGAAGATGTTCGATGAGGCTAAGATCGCATATCCGGACGAGACGTGGACATGGAATGATTTTGCAGAGGCGGCGAAGAAGCTTACGGCAGAGGACGGAAGCCAGTACGGAACGGCAATCCCGGCAATTTATAACCAGGATGGTTACTACAACCTGATCTATGATATGGGCGGATATATCGTGAGCGATGATAAGAAGAAATCCGGCTGGGACGACCCGAAGACGATGGAAGCGATGAACTGGCTGTATGACAATGTGGTGACTACATCCATGCCTTCACCGGAGACGATGGGTGAGACATCACCGGACGTACTGTTCTGTTCGGGGAAGATCGCTATGACGCTCCAGGGTTCCTGGATGACCGCATCTATGAGGGATAATGAATTTGTGAACGAAAACTGTGATGTGGCTGTTCTCCCGAAGGCAGACGACGGAACAAGAAAATCTATCTATAACGGTCTTGGATGGGCAGCGGCAGCAGAAGGCGACAATACAGAGAATTCGTGGAAACTGATCGAATATTTCGGCAGCGAGGAAGCGCAGAAAAAGCAGGCAGAGCTTGGTATTACCATGTCCGCATTCATGGGGACTTCTGATACATGGATCCAGTGCGCGCCGAACTTCAACCTTCAGGCTTATCTCGATATGACAGAAGATATGCAGATCCGTCCGTATACGAAAAATACGAAGCTGTGGGAGGATTATTCCCAGGAAGTGATGAAAGAAGCATACACCAAAGAGATCACGATCGATGAGGCATGTAAAAAAATCGCAGAATATATGAACGAGAGTATAGCAGAGGAAAATCAGTAAAGCCGATGGTGAAAAGAGGTGAGAGACTTGGCTAATCCAAAGAAAGGTACAAGTCAGGAACGCAACGAATTTATCTGGGGATGGATATTTATCCTCCCCACGATGATCGGCTTGATCGTCCTGAATATTTATCCGATATTTAAAACAATTTATGAGAGCTTCTTTAAAACCGGTGACTTCGGCAGAGGCAACATCTTTATCGGTGTAGAGAACTACACAAAGATGTTCGGTGACGGAGAGGTCTGGCAGGCACTGATCAACACGTTCAAGTACGCGATCGTAGAGGTTCCGTTCTCTATCA
>CATLEM010000135.1 GCA_949916155.1 uncultured Dorea sp. | reverse complement strand
CGTGCGCTGGTATATGACTGGTGCCTGAATAAAGGAGAGTATCCCCTCGGCAGGAAAAGCAAAGAACTTATGCCTGTTATGATGGAGCATTTTCGGAAATGATCTTTGTGCTACCAACGAGTGTGGGAGTGTAAAATAAAGTGTGTAAGTTAGAAATATTGCAAATCTAACTGCACACTTTATTTTACACTCCCGTGTTGCAAACATTTTTGCGTGCCAGTTCTTAGTAGCCAGATCCATTTCCTTTAAGCTTTATTTTAGTTATTTTATATTTATATGAAGATTTGGAATATTTTTTTATCCGCATATAAGTAGTTCCAACCGTTCTTGTTTTGCCTTCATCCAAAATCTTTAATTTATTAGTAACAGTTATGTCATACACGCCTTTTTTTACCTTTACCACCTTTTTAATGGTATACGAAGGCTGATGAGCTCCCCAGTCTCCGCCGGAATACATATAAGGTTTATCTGCCCTGAATCCTGTGCTTTTAGAAATCCATCTTCTTTTCGGAGAATCAATGGAAGGAATGGAGTTAGTTTTTGGCTTGATTCCAAAAAGATTGTTTGTGGCTTTCTGGATTTCCTTGGATGTGTACGAAACCCTTCCGTTTTGATATTCAACAAAAGCTGCAATGGATAATGCATTGTATCCTTTCAGACTCACTTTTTTTGTCTTAGTGCTTCTGGCCTCACATAATTCACAAGTAGTGTAGGAACAGATGTCCCGAACTATTTTTTTTATGGCTTTGTCCTTTTTCATTGAAGAGGTGACATTTTTTCCTGCAGCTTCCGCATTCATAGGCATTATACATATTGCAGATATAAGTATAAAGCTTAGAAATTTTTTGAAATATTTCATAACTTTTTCTCCTTTTGATATATATTTGTTATTATCTGATTTTAACGCTCCTTTTTCATTTTTGCAATATGTTTTGCCAGTGTACTCTCATCATTTTTAACACATAGTTATCGTCTCTGATCATGATCCGACGATCGTTCCTCCATTTGGATGCAGCACCTGCCCGGCTTTGTCCATGGGTACATGGGAAGTCTTCTTCCCAAATGTAGAAACTTCTTTTGCTGAATAGGATGATGGGATCACAAAATCACTGCTTTCAGGATCAACCTCATACTTGAGCTTATAATCTTGATACATATCTTTACGCTCCCAAACTGATCATTATATGATATGCGTCAGGAATGATCTTGTTACCGCTCTTTTAACGCGCTGTCTTTTCCAATCTCAAAATGGTCAGCTTTCAGGATGGCAAAAGAATTTTCAAAATCTCCCTCACGCATATACTGAACCATTTTTTTTAAGTTTTCATTGGTCTTTGGAATGTGCATCCCGTTCTTGACCGAGCACTGCCCAATGCGGATGAGCTCGGACAGCGTATTCTCATAGACTTTGCTGATCCGGCTGTTTTCAGTGGCACGGATGATCTCCATATGCATGTCCGTGTCGGCAATCTCCCATTTGTAGATATCGTTTGCCGCAGCGCACATGCGGACTACCTTTTCTTCGATGCGGTAGGAATACTCTTCGTACCGGCCGGAGGTAAAAATATACCGGAAGGCATACGTTTCCAAAAGCTCCCTGAACTGGTAGATCTCTTCGATGTCCTGGCGGGTAATGTCCTTGACGGTTATGGATTTGTAATAATCGGATTCAATGAGGCCCTCAGTCTGCAGCATCTGAATGGCGCTGCGGACAGGGCTTCGGCTCATACCCAGTTCCTTTGTGAGCATGGCTTCGGTGAGCGGCATACCTGGCGGATAGGTGAGGTTCATGATGTTGTGTTTTATCTTTTCATAGGCCTGTTCGGCAAGAGACGGTGATTTCTCAGACATAATATCCTCCCTGGCATCATGGGGCAAATTAGTGTGGATTATACTAATTCTCTGCCCGGCATCTTGATATGGATGAATGGTAAATTGTCCGTCACGAAGTGGACAGTAACAAGTGTAACATTTTTTTTGGTTGAATTCAAGGAAATGCATTGACTTTGTGTACAAATAATGTTATAGTATCCATAACATAAATTTGTATACAAATTATGAAAATGTATACAAATCAAAAAATCCTTATAAAATGTGTATGGATATGTGTGATATCGCAGTAGCAGAATCCGGCACGGAGGACATGGAAACTGAAAACAGATAAGTAAAGGAAGGTATGAAGATGAAATTAGGATTTATCGGAACAGGCAACATGGCATCGGCGATCATGGGCGGCGTGATCAATAAAGGACTTTTCAAGCCGGAGGAGATCATCGGGGCGGATTTATTCGCACCGGGAAGAGAGAGAGTTAAGGAACAGTTCGGGATTCAGGTGACGGCTGACAATGCGGAAGTGGTGAGGAACGCCGAGGTGATCATCCTGTCTGTAAAGCCTCAGTTCTATACGGACGTTATCGCAGGGATCAAAAATCAGGTGACGGATGAGAAGATCATCATCACGATCGCGCCGGGCAAGACGCTTTCCTGGCTGGCACAGCAGTTCGGCAAGGACGTGAAGATCGTCCGCACGATGCCGAATACTCCGGCGATGGTAGGCGCGGGCATGACGGCGGCCTGTCCCAATGAGCATATGACAGAAGACGGCACCGCGCGGGTGAAGGAGATCCTGGAAAGCTTCAGCAAGGTGGAGTTCGTGCCGGAGAAGCTTATGGATGTTGTGACGGCGGTAAGCGGAAGTTCACCGGCTTACGTGTATATGTTCATCGAGGCGATGGCGGACGCGGCGGTATCCGGCGGCATGCCGAGAGCACAGGCGTACCAGTTCGCGGCGCAGGCTGTCCTGGGAAGCGCGAAGATGGTGCTTGATACAGGAAAGCATCCGGGAGAGCTTAAGGATATGGTCTGCTCACCGGCAGGGACGACCATCGGCGCGGTCAGGACGCTGGAAGAAAAAGGGTTCAGGAGCGCGGTGATTGAGGCGATGAAAGTGTGTGAGGAGATTTCTAAAAATATGTAGATCGGCTTGCGGATATTCTGATCGGGGCAGAGAGGGGATATTCTGTAGGACGAAAAAGAGAGCCTTGGAAGGGAAGAAGATTTTCCTTCCAGGGCTTTTTGATTAAAGAAAAAATTTGCGGGGAAATCTGTAACATTTCCACAACAAGATTGTTAATAAAGCAAAGGGGGTGGTCTGTCTGGATGTTGAGGCTGTCTACAAATCGTATTATCTGGACGTATACCGCTATGTCCGAAGTCTTGCGGCCCCGCCGGATACCGCCGAAGAGATAACCCAGGAGACGTTCTTAAAGGCGATGAAAGCAATCCGGACGTTTGACGGCAGGAAGGACATCCGGGCGTGGCTCTTTGTCATCGCGCGCAATCTTTATTTTAACTACTGCAAGCGCCAGAAGATTTACGCGGACCTAAATCTCGATGCCGAAAAACATTGTGCGGATGTCCGCTTTGAACCGGCAGAGACGCTGATCGACCGGGAGCGGGTGGCGTATATCCGCCGGTATATGGACGGGATGGACGAGCCGTACCGGAAAGTCTTCCGGCTGCGGGTGTTCGGAGAGCTTCCGTTTGAGAAGATCGGTGAGTTGTTCGGAAAGAGTCCGGGATGGGCGCGGGTGACATATTACCGGGCAAAGAAAAAGATTGCGGCATATATGGAGGTAGTTGAAAATGGTGAGCTGTAACGTGATTTTGGATATCCTTCCGCTCTACGTTGATCAGGCGGTGAGCGAGGATACGAAAAAACTGGTGGAAGATCATCTTGACATCTGTGAGGGGTGCAGGAAAGAGGCAGAGCGGATGGAAAAGTCTCTTGTGCTGCCGGAGGATCCGGAGATTCTCTCACAGGAGGCGCGGGTTCTGGAAAGAAGCGTATGCGGGCTGACAGAAAAGCTGAGGGCAAGGATGATGATATTTGCGGCAGGATTTGACCTGATCCTTAATCTGGCGATGCCTTTTTTTGTGAAATGGGTGCGCGGTATATACTTAAGTGCGTGTCCGGCGGAGGGCTATAAGAGCTTTGAGGGTCTGATAAACCGGGAGATGCTGGAGTGTCAGTGGAATCTTGAGGAAATATCGGGGTTCTGTCTGTTTTTCGCGGCGGCGGATATTTTCTGTATAGCCGGAGCGTTAAGAAGACGCGGCAGCGGACGAACGGGCAGGAAAATGTCAGAGCCGCTGGTTATACTGTCATACGCCCTGAAAGCGTCAGCGCTGATTGTTTTTGTGCTTATGGAAATATTTTAAAAAGAAATCGGACAGGAGAGAGATATGGGGAAAATCGTATGGAAAAGCTTTTGGCATAATTGTAAGAATTTTATTGCATTTTTTATCAGCATCATGCTGTCGGTGACGGTTTTGTTCCTGCTGGTATATCTGGGGCAGGCGGCGGGCATGGTCACAGGGATAGAGACGGACGCTTTGTCATTCGCGTACCGGAGTGAGCTTAAGGGGCAGATCAGGTCGGTCATTCCGGTCATGATCCTGATAACGGTTCTGGTCATCGGGTACTCGGTGCAGTTTTACATCCAGTCCCGGATGAAGGATTACGGGATGTTCCGGATTCTTGGAATCCAGAGGAAAGACATGAGGAGCATGGTCATCCTGGAGTATACCTTAGGCTGCGGCATCGCCTGCGCGGTCGGGCTGTTGTTCGGGAAAATGGGGACAATGCTGCTTGGCAGTTTCTTAGGCAGAATGGCCGGGCAGACTTTTACAGCCGGGATTCCTATGGGCAGGGTGTATATCTGTACAGTTCTTTTGTGCGCGGCGATGACGGTGTGCGCGCTAGTCGCGGTGTTCATGGCGGCGGACGTCAGGGGAACGATGGGGCTTTTGCAAAGGAATTCGGCAAAGGAAAAACGGTTGGATACCCAGCAGTCAGTCCTGTATTTTTTCCTCGGGGCGGGAGTGATCGCGGGAGGATTTTTCATGGTGGGCAATGAGCCGATGATGGCGCATATCGCGGTATTCCTTGTATGTGCCGGGGTGGTGGTCGTTTTTTTCGCTGGGCTTGGCTACATGCTGGAAAAGTTCCGCTCTTCCATGTACTACCGCCGGCATATCCTGACGTGGGATCACACGTATCATTACTGGAAACGGCACAGGAGCAGGATGGTGATTCAGCTTCTGTCAGGTGTTCTGGCAATTTATTTTTCTTTCCTGATGCTGAGAGGCACGCTGCACGACAGGCAGATGCCTAATGATTTTGTGTGCGTATCTGAGGAGGGGAAGGAGACAGCATTTCTTGATAAAATGCGGGCGGACTTCGGGGCAGAGAGTGTGGGCTTCCCCTTTGTGTGGGTCAATGAACCCGGCGGCGATTCGTGGATCGGCATGTCCGTATCGGATTATAACCGGGCATTTAAAGATGCAAAGAGACAGGAAGCCGGCGGTGAGCTTGATTTGGCAGACGGCGAGGTGTTCCGCGTCTGGCGCCAGGAGGGAAGCCGGGAATCCATGCTGGACAATTCGGGAACAAAGAGGCTTGAGGCGGTCACTCTCGGAAGATGTACCAATACGGATTGGGATGGGGAGATGCAGGAAGAGACCTATGACTTTCGGATAAAGGGTGAGAGGATTGAAGAACTTCTTGGATTTTCTCTGGCAGGGATTGTAGTGCTTCCGGATGAGACGGTGAAAGAGGCGGCGGATAAGGGAGATTTTCACCAGGTGTTGATGATCATCAATGTGAAAGGGGAGAATCTTAAAGGCGCGACGGCATTCGCGGAGGAACAGAAAGAAGAAGGCGCACTCGGCGAGGCGTTCTGCCGGCGGACGATCGAGGACACCGACCGAAAAGAAAGCGTGATAAACCGCATGCTTGTGGGAATTACGGTGAGCGTGATCGTGCTGTTTGGGATGTTCGTCGTCTGGCTGATGCATTTTTCGGAAATAGATGAGAAGAGGGCAAGATACCGGTTCCTGCGCGTGCTGGGGATGGAAAAGAGACAGATCCGGCGGGTGATGGATGTAGAGATATTGCGGGCGGTGCTGGTGCCGGTGGTTTTGGCGGCCGGGCTTGCCGGAGGATTCTGCCGGGTATTTCTGGAGACTTATTATGAAGGAGCAGTTGGTGAAAAGGCAGCCGGCGGTGCGGGAAATCTGGCGGCGCAGTATACGGATGAGCGGCTTTTGCTGGTGATACTGGCGGTATACGCGGCGGGCGGGATTGGGTTTTGCGTATTGAATCAGGCGTGGTGCAATAAACAGTTGGAAAAGGAGTAGTGCGGTATGGAGATATTAAGGGCAGAGAATCTTGTGCGCAGTTATGAAATGCAGGGGGCGGAGAACATAGCTGTGATAAAGGGAATTGACCTTACCGTTGAGGAAGGGGAATTTTTGGGGATCATGGGGAAATCCGGGTGCGGGAAGACGACGCTTTTAAAGGTGCTCGGGCTGATCGACAGGCAGACGGACGGAAAGCTTTTCTTTATGGGAAAGGATACGGGCGAGATCCGCGGGGACGCGCTGGCGCGGATTCGGCTGCACCAGATAGGATTCGTCTTTCAGGATTTTTACCTGATGGACAGCCTTACGGTGGAGGAAAATATCATGCTGCCCATGATCCTTAAGAAAGAGGATAAGGCAAAAATGGCCGGGGAAACCTGCGGGTACGCCGAAAAGTTCCAGATTGGGCATCTCTTAAAGAAATATCCGTATGAGCTGTCGGGCGGGGAAAAGCAGAGGACGGCGATCTGCCGCGCCCTGATCAACAACCCGGATCTGATCCTTGCGGACGAGCCCACCGGGAACCTGGATTCTAAGTCGGGGCAGATCGTGATCGACGCATTGGATAAGATCAACAGGGAATATGGCAAAACCGTTGTCATGGTGACCCATGACCCGCAGATGGCAGGGTACTGCAGCAGGATTCTTCTGCTTAAGGACGGGGTGGTAGTGGACGAGCTGGAAAAAGAGAAAGGACGGGAGGCATTTTATCAGGCGATAGTTGGGAGGATGGGGGAGCTGTGATGATATCTTCGTGTTGACATTACTTGGAAAAACGTATACACTATGTATAAACAATGGAAGGAGAAGATGATGATAGCACAGATAAAGGCATGGGGGAACAGCCAGGGAATTCGATTGTCAAAAGATATATTGGAAAGCATTGGAGCAAGAACAGTTGCCTTGGCATCAGGATTGGGTAAGCAATCCACCGCATAATGCGATCACGAAAACACCATATCGCATGTGCAACAAAGTGTTATTGTGTCATATGCAAAAAACG
>CATLEM010000134.1 GCA_949916155.1 uncultured Dorea sp. | reverse complement strand
CGGCGCTCTGGAAAGTATCTGCAGCTCCGTCTCGGTGAAGCCGCCGCAGGATGGCGTAGATGGTGCTTTCCGTGACCTCGGGGAAAAATTCATGTATCTTCTGCATAATGTCGTAACCATACAGTTCATTTTCTGAGACCATATGCAGGATGCACATCTCCAGAATCCCTTTTTTAATCTGTGCATCCATGTCAGCCACCTCTTTTCGTGTGTCCTCCTGCCGGACTGTGCGGGCGGAGGAAGGCGGTGAAGCACAGGGAAAGAATCAGGGCAGCTGCGTAGCAGAGTAGGGGTGAGAAGAGTATTTCTTTCGGAATTTGGGCGGACAGGTCCGTAGATTTAAGGAGCTGCAAAGTTTTGACTGTGGCTACAGACGCACCCATAGCGTGGATGGCAGCCGGGAAATAGCGGATGGAAGAAAATACAGAGTTCACCAGCATGATTCCTGTGGCCAGCAGAAATAACAGTTCAGCAAAATATAAAAAAGAACTGATAAATGTGCCGATATGGATGGAGTAAATTTTGGCCGGGAGAGCTGCGGCATGTATGCAGATATACCACATACCCCGCTCTTTAGCTATAATTACGGCAAGGATCAGTAGATGGACCAGGACTATCCTGCCCATGGAAAGATGTCCGGATGGAAATCGGTGTCCAAGTCTTCTGTATTCCCAGCCGTGGATTAGCCCAAACAGGGCAAAGCAGGTGAGGCATAAAAATACCGGAGCCAGTCTGTCTTGGTATAGGGTTTCCCAGAGAGCAGGAAAAAGCAGGATACCCCAAAGAAGAGGTTTAAGATAGAGATAAGGATTCCTGGGCTGGTTTTCGGTAAGAAGAGTTCTCGTCACAGTATCTGGAGAGCCGAATCTCTGAAACAGACGGTCAGTTTCTGTTCCCTGATTATTCCCGGCAGTCAGATATTCCTGATAATCTGTGAGGATATCAAAGACCTGCTCCATAGGGAAATGCCATAACAGGCGCACTCCCAGACTGTGCAGATACTCTGGTACAGTGGACGGGGATTGATGGAGTTTGTTTTTGAGCCATTTTTTGCAGGGGTTAAATATGTTGTTAGCTGGATTCATTTTGGACCTCCTTCATTACAGTTGCTTTTCACTACTGTTCATTGAACAGTAGTGATGGTTTTATCGTAACACGTAAGTTTTCATTTGTCAACAGAGATAAAGCATTTGACATTTTTCCTCTCTCTATTTATAATGTACGGGAAATATCATCATCGATGCCGGACTTGCAGCATGATTTTCCGTGGATCGTGCAATGCAGCGCCGGAAAATGAAGGGAAAGTTTATCATGCGAGTGATTGCCGGAACAGCCAGAAGGCTTCAGTTAAAGACATTGGAGGGCTTGGATACAAGGCCAACTACCGACCGCATCAAGGAGACGCTATTTAATATGATCGCGGACGGCCTTTTTGACTGTCTGTTTTTAGATCTGTTTGCCGGGAGTGGCGGGATCGGGATCGAGGCGCTGAGCCGCGGGGCGAAGAGGGCAGTGTTCGTGGAGAGGAACCCGAAGGCGATGGCCTGTGTGCGGGATAATCTGTCTCACACGAGGCTTTCTGAGCGCGCCGAGACGATGCAGACAGATGCCATTAACGCACTTTTCCGCCTTTCCGGAAGAGAGAGCTTCGATTATATCTATCTGGACCCGCCCTATGGGAAAGAGCTGGAAAGACAGGTGCTTGAGTATCTGGCAGATACCGGGATATTGGCGGAGGACGGTATCATTATCATCGAGACGGCTCTTGATGTGTCATTCGACTACGTGGGAGGATTAGGATATTCGCTGATAAAGACAAAGACATATAAGACGAACAAGCATATATTTCTTGAAAAAATGAGCGCGCCGGAGTAGATTTTCTGCGGCAAAAAAAGCGGCGCGCAAGACAGGAGTGAACAGATGGCAAGAGCAATCTATCCGGGCAGTTTTGACCCGGTGACTTACGGACACCTGGATATCATCGTAAGGTCATCCGCGCTGGTGGATGAATTAATTGTAGGTGTATTGAATAATAACGCAAAAACCCCGTTGTTTTCCGTGGAAGAACGTGTTAAAATGTTAGAGGAAGCGACGGGAAATATATCGAATGTAAAGGTAATCCCTTTTGAGGGGCTTTTGATCGATTTCGCCGAGAAGATGGACGCGGGTATGGTTGTCAGAGGACTGAGGGCCATTACCGATTTTGAAAATGAGCTTAAGATGGCACAGACGAACCACAAGCTGTCGCCGAAGGTGGAGACGGTGTTTCTCACTACCAGTCTTGAACATGCATATTTAAGTTCTACGGTGGTGAAGGAAGTGGCGTGTTTCGGGGGAGATATCTCCCAGTTTGTGCCGGAGAATGTTGAGCGTAAGATACAGGAGAAAATGTCGAAAAAGGAGAGTGTACACCAATGAGCAGCCGTATTGAACAGATTATTGAGGAAATTGAGGAATATATTGACAGTTGTAAATTTCAGCCGCTGTCCACATCCAAGATCATTGTGAATAAAGATCAGATTGATGAATTACTTCGGGAGCTTCGCATGAAGACGCCGGATGAGATCAAGAGATACCAGAAGATCATTGCCAATAAAGATGCCATCTTAGCGGACGCCCAGGCGAAGGCGGACGGTATGATCGAGGAGGCGCAGATTCATACGAATGAACTGGTGAGCGAGCATGAGATCATGCAACAGGCTTACGCCCAGGCCAATGAGATCGTCACCGCTGCAACCGAGCAGGCGCAGCAGATCCTTGACAACGCGGCCAATGATGCCAACGATATCCGTATCGGGGCGATTCAGTATACGGATGATCTTCTTGCCAATGCGGAGAGCATCATCGGACATACGCTTGACAGTTATACAGCGAAATATGACGGACTTGTAAGCTCCCTTCAGGAGTGTTATGATATGGTTCATAATAACCGTGCAGAGCTTGAGGTACCTGAGCAGTCAGCGCGCGGGGCAGAGACAGGGTATGCGGACGAAGGACCGGAGATGTTAGAGCCGGCGTTTGATTTTAATGATGACGGGATGATATAAACCGGAGGATGCAGGATTATCCGGGAGTCATAGCAGGTATAGATATAGTGCAGCGAGCAGGCTGGTTACCAGTGCGGTAGCCAGCTTTTTTGCGATGTAGGAATATATGGATATCCCGGTTCCTTTGATCATGGATGCAGTCTGGGCGGCAGCGCACAGTCCTCCGAATGAGGTCTGTGCAAGGCACAGGATACAGATTATATTTTTGTCAAGTCCGGACTGACAGAGCATGGAGATTCCGTTGGTCACCTCGAGTCCGGACAGCAGGATAAGCTGCAGTATGGTATTCTTTACCGGGAGAAGACAGGCAAGTTCTGAGAAAATGGCAAAGATCATGATGTAAACGCCGACTTTGGTGATAGATTCCAGTGCGTTGGAGATAGAAAAGTCCAGCGCATCAGACAGAGGAGCAGAATCCGTGTGCTTTTTGGAAAAAGCAGATGCATTCTGTCCGGCGGGGCGGAAGAGAATGCTTATGATCACCGGAGACAGAAAGAGGATAGCGAGAGCGGGGAGCTTTAAACTGTTATTTTTCAGATTCTGCATGACGAGGAAGCTTAAGATAAACATAGGGCTTGTATTATTGCAGAAGGAGAGCAGGTAGGAGGCTTCATTCTTTGAGATGTCTCCCTGGCGGTATAAGTCTGCAGCTACTTTGGCACCCATGGGATATCCGCACAGGAATCCGGACAGGACGGCAAAGGAACCGCAGGGTGACACGCAAAATAAGCGGCAGAACAAAGGTCCGGTGAAGTAAAGCAGCATATCCATTGCTCTGGTGGAGACCAGGAGGTTGCAGATCAGGATGAAAGGGAACAGTGTGGGCAGGACGGTATTGAACCATAAAAGCAGGCCGTTTCCGGCACCTTTAAGTACCGGAGCGGGGAATAAAAGCATAAGCGCAAAGAGTGAGATCAGGGACAGGGGCAGGAGATTTTTCTTAAATTTACAGGCGGAAATGGGCATGGTGCACCTCCAGAACCAGAAGCTTTATCACAATTTATGGAATGAACCTGGATTTTATGAAATATATTGTGCTGTCGGGAGGGAATTTCAATGTTTCCCGGGAGAAAAAGCAGTCGGACATTCCACAAAAATATTTTGGCGAAAAATAGATAATTTTGAAAAAAATACTTGTGTAATGGGAAAGATTGTGATATTATTAACAAAGGTGGAATCTGAATAGTGAATATTCTAAGATTCCATTTTTTGACAGTGAGTTGTTAAAAAAATAACGAAAAGGAGAAGAAACCATGAGCAGCAAAATTACAATCATTGGAGCAGGAAGCGTAGGGGCTACGATTGCCTACACATTGTCCGGACAGGATATCGCGTCAGAACTTGTGCTGATCGATATCAACAAGGCCAAGGTAGAAGGAGAGGTAATGGATATCGAGCAGGGAACCTGTTTCAGAGACCCCATTTCTATCAAAGCAGGAGAATATGCAGATGCAAAAGACTCTGACATCGTAATCATTACATCCGGTATCGCGCGTAAGCCGGGACAGACGAGAATCGAGCTTACCCAGACGAATGTAAATATCTTAAAAGAAATCACCCCAGAGATTGTAAAGGCGGCTCCCAATGCCCTTTACATCATCGTAAGCAACCCCGTAGACATTATGACATATGTATTTACCAAGATTTCCGGGATTCCGGAGAACCAGATCATCGGTTCCGGTACGGTTCTCGACTCTGCGCGCCTTCGCTGCGGGCTTTCCGATCACTTTAAGGTTGCTCAGAGAAATATTCACGCCTATGTGTACGGTGAGCACGGGGACACTTCTTTTATCCCATGGTCGGCAGCGCGTATCGCCGGGGTAAATGTGGACGACTACTATGAGATGGCAGAGCACTTCGGAAAGCATTTCGAGCAGCTTGACAAGGATGCGATGCTCACTTACGTACAGAAGTCCGGCGGACAGATCATCTCCAACAAGGGTGCGACGTTCTATGCGGTAACCAGAGGCGTGTGCAAGCTGTGTGGGTTCCTCTTGTCAGCGTCTGAATCCGTGACCACCGTTTCTTCCATGATGCATGGCGAATACGGCATTGAGGATGTGTGCTTAAGTACCCTGACTTTAGTAGGGCCGAACGGTATCCAGGGCAAGCTTTCCATGAAGCTTACGGACGAAGAGGTTGCGCTGCTTAAGAAAAGCGCGGACGCGCTGAAGGAAGTCATCGCCCAGATTGAACTGTAGGCAGTCTTGCTGCGTAGGAAACGCCGGTCTTTGGTCAGATGAAAAGACCGGGCGGCAAATGTCTGGACGACGGCCGTGATTTTGAGAATATTAGGAAAGGAAAATGTGAAACTATGAAGTACAGCTATTATCCGGGATGCACTTTGCGGACGAAGGCGAAGGAGCTGGATGACTACGCCAGGGCAAGTGCAAAAGCCTTAGGGTTCGAACTGGAAGAGATCGAGGACTGGCAGTGCTGCGGCGGCGTGTACCCGCTCGGCACCGATGAGATTGCCAACAAGCTGTCCTGTGTGCGCGCACTCAACGCGGCGAAGGAAAAGGGACAGGAGCTTGTGACGGTCTGCTCTGCCTGCCATCATGTCATGAAACGGGTGAATGATGACATGAGAAATGTAGAAGACATCTGCACCAGGGCGAATAATTACATGGAGCTTGACGAGCCTTACAAGGGCGAGACAGACGTCCTGCATTTCTTGGAAGTGCTCCGCGACAAGGTAGGCTTTGACGAGCTTAAGAAAAAGGTGGTAAATCCCCTTAAGGGAAAGAAAATCGGCGCGTATTACGGATGCCTTCTTCTCCGTCCGGGAAAAATCCTCGCCTTTGACGATCCGGAAAATCCGAAGATTATGGAGGACTTTATCCGTGCCGTCGGCGCAGAGCCGGTCATTTATCCGTACCGCAACGAGTGCTGCGGCGGATACATATCTTTGAAGGAAAAGGACATGGCGAAGTCCATGTGCGATAAGATTACAGAGAGCGCAGAAGGGTTCGGGGCAGACATGCTCATCACCGCCTGCCCGCTGTGTATGTATAATTTAAACAGGAGCAGCGTAAGGGAGATTCCGGTGGTCTACTTTACGGAAATCTTAGCGGAGGCCCTCGGGGTGAAGGAAAGCTGCTGTAAGGAAGAAAAGGAGGTGCAGGCATAATGGGCGCAAAGAAAAAACAGGCTGAGATGATTGAAGAGATCAGCGGCGTGAACCCGCTTAAATGCATGAAGTGCGGCAAGTGCTCTGCCACCTGTCCTTCCTACAATGAGATGGACATTAAGCCCCACCAGTTTGTATCCTATGTGATAAATGAGGACGTGGAGAGCCTTGTAAATTCAAAATCCCTCTGGAAATGCCTCTCCTGCTTTGCCTGCGTGGAGAGATGTCCGAGAGACGTAAAGCCAGGGAAACTTATTGACGCTGCAAGACAGATGGTAGTCCGTAAGAGAGAGCAGAACTATCTTACGCCGGACGAGATTCCGGAACTTCTCGACCCGGAACTGCCGCAGCAGCTTTTAGTCAGTGCATTCAGAAGATACAGGAGGTGATAGGACGTGCAGAGGATAGGAGTATTTGTCTGCCACTGCGGGAGTAATATCGCAGCCACGGTAGACGTAGCGAAAGTAGCAGAGATGGCGCTTATGGAGCCGGGAGTTGTCCATGCCGAGGATTACCAGTATATGTGTTCTGAGGCAGGACAGGCGAAGATTGCGGACGCCATCCATGAGAAAAATTTATCGGGCATCGTTGTATGTTCCTGCTCTCCGCGGATGCATGAGGCGACGTTTAGAAAGGCGGCGGAGCGGGCGGGGTTAAACCCGTACATGGTAGAGATTGCCAACATCCGTGAGCACTGTTCATGGATTCATAAGGATATGGAGGAGGCCACGAAAAAGGCGGTCATCCTGATGCGGGCGGCAGTTGCAAAAGTAAACTTGAATACGCCGCTCAAGCCCGGAGAGAGCCGGGTGACCAAGCGGGCGCTCATTATCGGCGGCGGTATCGCCGGTATCCAGACCGCTCTTGATATCGCGGACGCGGGCTATGAGGTAGATATCGTGGAGAAGACGCCGAGCATCGGCGGAAGGATGTCCCAGCTTGACAAGACCTTCCCGACCCTTGACTGTTCCGCGTGTATCCTCACGCCGAAGATGGTGGAGGCATCCGCCCACGAAAAGATCAATATCTATACATACAGCGAGGTGGAGAAAGTCAGCGGGTTCGTCGGCGACTTTACG
>CATLEM010000133.1 GCA_949916155.1 uncultured Dorea sp. | reverse complement strand
TGGGATCGCAGGAACACCCAGCATCTCGGGAAGACGGTGGAGGTCTATTTCCATGCCTCGCTCTTCAACGATATCCATCATATTCAATGCAAGCACTACCGGTTTCCCAAGTTCAATGAGCTGTAAGGTAAGATAGAGATTGCGTTCAAGGCAGGAGGCATCTATGACGTCTACGATGACGTCTACTTCGTCGCTCATAATGCATTGCCGGGATACTGTCTCTTCCATAGTGTAGGAACTTAAGCTGTAGATACCCGGAAGATCGATAAGCTTGAAAGCCTCCCCTTCGTAGGTCGTCTGGCCTTCTTTTTTCTCCACAGTAACGCCGGGCCAGTTGGCTACTTTTAAATTAGCTCCGGTATAGGCGTTGAACAGAGTTGTCTTTCCGCAGTTCGGATTGCCGATGAATCCGACATTAATCATATTTTTCACGGCTGGAAACCTCCTTTACCTCGATGTGGTCGGCGATTCTTTTGCCAAGTGCGAATCTTGTCCCGCGGAATTTTGCGGTCAGTGCTCCCTTCTTATCATTGTTGAGAATCGTGATCCGAGTTCCCTGTGTCAGGCCAAGTGCTTCTAATCTGCGCTCCAGTTTTAGTTCTATATTAATGGAAAGCACTTGATAAGTCTGGTTATTCTCTCCTTGTTTTAGTGTCATCTATAATCCCTCTTTTGTTTTGTTTTTGATAATCATTATCTACAATTATTTATAATAGCATTATTTTTCTAAAAATGCTATTGACAAATATAAGAAATATATTTATTATAATAGCACTCGTCTAAAGAAATTCTATTTTCTAAAAGATTTAAAAATCATTTCAAGCAATGAGGTTATCCTCAGGTGGGAGTATTCATCCCCGATTTCCAAAAACGAGAAATATATAAAAAAGGGGGAATGTCGAAGTTACAATCCAGATATTTTTTGTTGCCATTTTATCGTGATTCAGTCAAAAATATTTTGAAAAAAGAAAAGGAGATTGTGTATGAACAGAAACAATTTAATAAGAATACTCTTGGCCGCATTAGCTGTATTGACGGTATGCGGCTGTAAGCTGGCAGGTTTTTACGGCAATGATATGGAGAATGTATATGCTGCTGACGAAAAGAAGTTTTTTACAGTGACATATGATTCAATATTTCATGACCATGGCTATGAGGATAGCGACGGGAATATAGCCTATTGTGCGAATCAAAATCTTTCGGGGCCGGGGACAGACGGCACGAAATATCATAAAATTTCGACAAAACACAGTTATGATTATCTGATGTATCATGGATATCCCAGTACTAACGTCATCAATGGAGTAAAGTGGTCTGACAATAAGGCGCGTGATATAACCCAGTATGCAACATGGCTGCTTGAACTGGGAAGCTCATTTAATAAGGAGGGCGAGTCTGAAGAATGGAACAAAGCAGCAGATAAGCTTTACAAGAAAGCAGCGGCGTATAAGGGCGGAGGCCCGGAGGACGGTGCATCGACACTGTGGGCATCCGATGATTCCGGAAAGCAGAAGATCATTCTGCCGAATCCAAAAGGAAATATCAAGCTTAAAAAAGTGTCCGCAAATCCGAAGATCAGCGGGGGGAATAATTGTTATTCGCTGAAAGATGCATTATATGGAGTGTATTCGGATAATAATTGTACAAAGAAGACGGGAGAGCTTCGGACAGATGAAGAAGGAGAATCCAATACACTGAATATATCGCCGGGTAAATACTGGGTTAAGGAGATCAAAGCTCCAAAAGGGTTTTCACTGGACCCGCAGGCACATTCCGTTACGGTCAGGGCAGGAGAGACGGCTATAGTATCGGTAAAAGATATGCCGGGTTATGATTCTCTTTCTCTGCAGATTGAAAAAATTGACAATGATGCGGGAGGCGGTGTCTGCCAGGGAGCGGCCGCGCTGGCCGGCGCCCAGTTTACAGTGAAGTATTATGATGGTTTCTATTCATCCGGCAATCTTCCCCCAAAGGCGAAATGCAGCTGGGTGATCGAGGTCAGGGAAAACAGGTCTGATGACGGAACGGTTCGTTATATGACCTCTCTTGCTGATGAATATAAAGTTTCGGGCAATGAGTTGTTTTATGACGGCAATAAGAGTGTATTGCCATATGGAACGGTATCAATTGAAGAGACAAAAGCTCCGGCAGGGTATCGTCTGGAAAATTCTTATCTGCAGCCGTCAAAGGGCGGTGACAAGGTGGAAGGAATGTACGTGGCGCAGATAAAAGATCAGAATGGAGGGGTGCATCTGACAGGCGGAAATGCATATACTGTATCTGACCGCGTGATCCGCGGAGGTGTGAAAGTTCAGAAACGTGATCAGCAGTCAGGTGATGCATGGCCGGAGGGCGGCGCTGTTTTAGAAGGTGCGCAGTTTGAAATTATTAATATCAGCAAAAACGCCGTTATCGTAGATGGCAGGACATTCAAATCAGGAGAGGTTGTAAAAACGATCACATCAAATGAGCAGGGAATTGCCCAGACGGCGCCGGACAGCCTCCCTTACGGCGATTACAGGCTTTGTGAGAGCAGTGCGCCGAAGGGATATCTTAAACATGGTACGATTGAGAGGACTTTCTCAATCCGCAAGGAAGGGGAGATCGTATCTTTGGCAGGTAAAGACAATTCTGTCCTTGATCAGGTGAAACGGGGAGATCTGCAGTTTACGAAGATTGAGGCCGGGACTCATAAACGAATGGCGGGTATTCCCTTCAGGATCACCAGTGTGACAACGAAAGAAAGCCATATTGCAGTGACAGATGAGAATGGATATTTTTCGACAGAGAGTTCAGTAAATCCGCATAGCAGTAATACAAATGTCAATGACAGCCATACGGAAGATGAGCAGTTTGATCTTTTTGCAGGTATCTGGTTCGGGCTGAATGAAGCCGGTGAGAATGTGGCAGTTGACGATGGGCTTGGAGCGCTGCCCTTTGACACTTATCTGATTGAAGAACTGCCTTGCAAAGCCAATGAAAAGCATGAGCTGGTTCCGGCATTTGAGATAAAGATATATGCCGATAAAAGAGTTGTTCAGTTGGGAACGGTTACCAATGAGGCACCGGAAATTCCGGAGGAGATTCAGATCCACACGGTTGCAACAAATAAAGATGACGGAAGCAAGACCGTGCAGGCAGACGGTCAGGTGACGATCGTAGACCTGGTAGATATCAAAGGCCTGGAAGTGGGCAAGGATTACAGGCTGTTTGGATGGGAGATGATGAAAAATGAGAATACAGAGCTTAAGGTTGACGGGAAACGGGTCGAAAATACTGTTGAATTTGCAGCGGATGCAAAAGATAAACAGGTAGAGATTGAATTTACATTTGACGCTTCTTCTCTGGGGGGATCGGATCTTGTGATCTATGAGGAACTGTATGATATCACAGAACCGGAGAATCCGGAACTGGTTGCCGAACATAAGGATATCCGGAACGAGGACCAGACAGTATTTGTCGGGGAGCAGGAAATACAGATTCATACAGCTGCTGTTAACAAGGCAGACGGAAGCAAGAAAGTGAAAGCAGATAAAAAAGTAACGATCATAGATACAGTTACTGTTAAAGGTCTGAAGACTGGTCAAAAATACCGGCTGTCCGGCTGGCAGATGATCAAAGAGAAGAATACAGAGCTTATGGTTGACGGAAAACGTGTGAAAAGTGATCTTTTCTTTGTGGCGGATGTTCCGGATAAAGAGCTGAAGCTTGAATTTACTTTTGATGCATCCTCTCTGGGAGGCCTGAATCTTGTGACCTTTGAGGAATTGTATGAGACTCGTGAGACAGGAGAGCCGGAAAAGGTGGCAATACATAAGGATATAGAAGATGGTGGTCAGACAGTTTCAGTCGAAAAAAGACCGGAAAAGAAAATTCCCGGAACAACACCGTCCAGACTGAGAAGGGCGGCGGAGGCCGTTAAGACCGGGGATACACAGAATATCCTGCTTTGGACAAGCCTTTTGGCTTTTGCTTTTACGGCGGGAATTTTCGCTTACCGAAAGCGAAAGGATTAAGATTCCTTGATACATCTTGTGATATTAGAGATTATTTCTTGCGTCTCTGTATTTACTTGTGTTAAAATAACACCTGATACAGCGAATAATAAGTAGCTGCTAGCAGGAAGAAAAGCAAGGAGGTTGTCGTAATGGGAATGACAATGACGCAGAAAATTCTGGCGGCACATGCAGGGCTTGAAAGCGTAGCTGCAGGTCAGTTGATAGAGGCAAAGTTAGATGTGGTCATGGCAAATGATATTACCGGACCTATGGCGCTGCCTATCGTAAAGCAGATGTCAGATAAAGTGTTTGATAAGGATAAGGTTGTCTTTGTGCCGGATCATTTTACACCGAATAAAGATATTAAATCCGCAGAGAACTCCAAGGCGATCCGTGAATTTGCAAAAGAGCAGGGACTGTCGTGGTACTTTGAGCAGGGGAAATCCGGAGTGGAGCATGCTATTTTGCCGGAGGCCGGAGTTGTTGCGGCAGGAGAGTGTATCATAGGTGCAGATTCACATACCTGTACCTATGGGGCGCTGGGCGCTTTTTCAACAGGTGTAGGGACCACAGATATCGCTACAGGCATGGCTACAGGCGAGCTGTGGTTCAAGGTTCCGAGTGCGATAAAGTTTGTGCTTACGGGAAGCCCCGGACCATATGTGACCGGTAAGGATATCATTATCCATATCATCGGAAAGATCGGAGTAGACGGAGCTCTTTATAAATCCATGGAGTTTACAGGGGACGGTATCGCGAACCTTACGATGGATGATCGTTTTACGATGGCGAATATGGCGATTGAAGCCGGAGCCAAAAATGGGATATTCCCGGTAGATGAATTGACGGAGGAGTATCTGAAGGAGCATACGAAAAAAGAATATAAGATATTCAGCGCTGACGAAGATGCGCAGTATGACGAGGTTGTAGAGATTGACCTTGCAAAAGTGCGTCCGACAGTGGCATTCCCGCATCTTCCGGGGAACGCGAAAACTATTGACGAGATTGAGGCCATGGAGCCTGTTAAGATCGATCAGGTGGTGATCGGTTCCTGTACAAACGGCAGAATCACTGATATGAGAAAAGCTGCTGCGATTCTTAAAGGGCACACAGTTCATCCGGACGTACGTGTCATGGTCGTTCCTGCGACACAGAAGATTTACAAGCAGTGTATTAAAGAAGGGCTGATCGATATATTTATAGATGCAGGCTGTGCAGTGAATACACCGAGCTGCGGACCATGTATGGGAGGCCATATGGGTGTAATGGCAGCCGGTGAAAAGTGTGTATCCACGACAAACCGTAATTTCGTGGGAAGAATGGGACATGTGGAATCTCTGATCTATCTTGCTTCGCCGGAAGTGGCCGCAGCAAGTGCAATTGCCGGATGTATTGCAAATCCTGAGAAAGTAGGTGAAAGATAATGAAAGCACTGGGACATGTATTCAAATACGGGGATAACGTAGATACAGATGTTATCATACCGGCCAGATATCTGAATTCTTTTGATGCGCAGGAGCTTGCCAGCCATGCAATGGTAGATATTGATCCTGATTTTGTTAAAAAAGTACAGCCGGGAGATTTGATCGTAGCAAATAAGAATTTCGGGTGCGGTTCCTCGAGGGAGCATGCACCGTTATGTCTTAAGACAGCAGGAGTAAGCTGCGTCATTGCTGAGACTTTTGCAAGAATCTTCTATAGAAATGCGATCAATATCGGCCTTCCGATCATTGAATGTCCGGAGGCGGCCAAAGGTATTGAAGCCGGTGATGAAGTAGAAGTTGATTTTGACAGCGGTAAAATCTATAATAAGACAAAAGAGACTGAATTTCAGGGACAGCCGTTCCCGGAATTTATGCAGAAACTGATAGCTGCAGGCGGTCTTGTAAAGTATACTAACAGTAAAAAGTAAAAGAAGGACAAAATTATGGATTTACACTATAAAAGTACAAGAAATTCTAATGTGAGAGCGACAGCTTCAGAGGCTATCCTTGCCGGGCTGGCTCCGGATGGTGGATTATATGTGCCGGAGACGATCCCAGAGCTTGAGGTGCCGCTTGGAGAGCTTAAGAAAATGAACTATCAGGAGACGGCTTATGCCGTGATGAAGCAGTTCCTGACAGACTTCACAGAGGAAGAACTCAAGGCCTGTATCGCGAAGGCTTATGATAAAAAATTCGATACGGAGAGTATCGCACCTCTTGTCAAGGTGGATAATGCTTATTATTTAGAGCTTTTCCACGGCGCTACGATCGCGTTTAAGGATATGGCGCTCTCTATCCTGCCTCATCTTCTGACAACAGCTGCGAAGAAAAATCATACGGACCATGAGATAGTGATACTCACGGCTACTTCCGGAGATACCGGGAAGGCGGCTATGGCTGGATTTGCTGATGTAGAAGGAACAAGGATCATCGTATTTTATCCGAAAGACGGCGTCAGCAAAGTTCAGGAGCTTCAGATGACTACTCAACAGGGTAAGAATGTGAATGTTGTTGCTATTCACGGGAATTTTGACCATGCCCAGAGCGGAGTGAAGGCCATGTTCGAGGATAAGGAGATGGCAGGAGAGCTGGCGGAGAAGGGATATCAGTTTTCGTCGGCCAATTCCATCAATATCGGACGTTTAGTTCCGCAGGTGGCTTATTATGTATATGCTTATGCAAAACTACTGGAAAACAGTGAGATTAAAGAAGGTGAAAAAGTGGACGTAGTTGTGCCGACGGGGAATTTTGGCAATATCCTTGCGGCGTACTATGCGAAGAGGATGGGACTTCCCATCGATAAGCTGGTATGTGCGTCCAATGAAAATAAGGTGCTGTTCGATTTCCTGCAGACAGGTATTTATGATAAAAACAGAGAGTTTAAGCTGACAAGTTCCCCATCTATGGATATTCTTATATCCAGTAATCTTGAAAGGCTGATCTATCTGGCTGCAGGAGAAGATTCTGATAAGACGAAAGCATTGATGGAAGCGTTGAAGAAGAATGGAAGATATGAGATTTCTGATGATATGCGCGAAAAGCTTTCCGATATAATCGGCGGTTATGCAACAGAGGAGCAGACTTCGGATGAAATCAAGAGAGTGTATGAAAAAACGGGTTATGTAATCGATACACATACGGCGGTTGCCTCTTATGTATGTAATAAACTGTGCAGAGACGGTAAGGCATGTGTTATAGTATCGACAGCCAGCCCGTATAAATTCGTAAAAAGTGTAATGACAGCAATTGATGAAAAATATGCGGATACAGACGAATTTGCACTTCTTGAGACTTTGTGCGAAGTTTCCCAAACGCAGATGCCGCAGGCGATCAAGGATATTCTTGATGCT
>CATLEM010000132.1 GCA_949916155.1 uncultured Dorea sp. | reverse complement strand
TTCATCCCGCACGACTTTCCCGTCAGAAATGCCGATAATGCGGTCCGCCTGCAAAGCGATATTCTCATCGTGGGTGACAAGAAGAAGGGTCTGCCCGTAGATGCGGTTGCTCTCCTTCAGCAGCTTGATGATCTCGTGGCCGTTCTTGCTGTCAAGGCTCCCGGTTGGCTCGTCAGCCAGCATCACCTGGGGCGCGTTCATCAGCGCCCGGCCGATGGCGACGCGCTGCTGCTGCCCTCCCGAGAGCTGGTTTGGCAGATGGTTTTGCCGCTCCTCAAGCCCCAAAAGATGCAAAAGCTCATATAACCGCTTTGCATTTACCTTCCGTCTGTCCATGAGAATGGGCAGAGTAATGTTCTCCACCACGCTCAGGGTGGGGATCAGGTTGTGGAACTGGTAGATCAGTCCCACCTGCCTCCTCCGAAATATGGCCAGCCGGTCGCTGCTTTGCGCATAGATATCCTGCCCATTCAAAAAAATCTTCCCGCTCGTTGGCACATCCACACAGCCGATGGCGTGGAGCAGGGTAGATTTCCCGGAGCCAGAGGTGCCGATAATGGCCGTGAACTCCCCCTTCTTAATGTCAAGTGAAACATGGTCCAAGGCGACTACCCGGTTGTCGCCCTCACCGTAGACTTTGCACAGATCCCGAATTTTTAAAAATCCCATAAAATAAGCCTTCCTTTCCTTTTTGTCGTCTGCAGGCGATTGCCTGCCGTCGTCTGTTCCGCAAGTCAGATGTGTTTATTTTCTCCGCTTTTTCGGAACTGTCTTTATCATAGTCTCTTTCACTTACATTTCCGTGACTTTAAAGTGAGAGTTCTGTCACTTTGGAAAACGGATGGCGAATACAGCCCCGCCCTCCGGGTGATTTTTTGCGGTGATAATCCCGCCCTGTCTGGTGATGATAGTCCGGCAGAGCGCCAGCCCGATGCCGAATCCCGTGGCACGCGTATCCTTTCCCCTGTAGTACCGGTCGAAGATCCGGGAAAGCTCCTCCGGCTTAAAGCCTTTCCCGCTGTCTCTCACGGTAATCTCCGTATAGAGGGGCGTATCCTGGCAGGCGATAAAGATTTCCCCCTTGTCCCCGGCGCTCTCCATGCAGTTTTTCAGCACATTCAAAAGCCCCTGGGACAGCCAGTCAAAATCGCCCTCGATAAAGATTCCTTCCGGCACGGAGAGCTTAGGGGTGATCTCGTGAAGCTCAAAGGGGATCAAGAGCGGATGAAGAGCCGCCTCCACAAGCTCCTTTACGTCTATATTTTCCTTCTTAAAAATGATGATCCCGGCATCTAGCTGGGACAACTTGAGAAGAGAGGTAAGCAGCATGTCCATCCGGGAAAAAAGTTGCTCTGTCTCCCGCAAAAGTTCCGTCCTTTCCTCCTCCTGCGGATTATTTTCCAAAAGCGACAGGATGATGTTGGCGGAGGTAAGCGGGGTGCGGAGCTGGTGGGCGATGTCCGCAAGCGACTGAGCTAAGCGCTCCTTCTCCTTTTTAAGGGCGCTATTCTGCTCCCGGATGCGAAGCGTCATCTTCTCCACCTCGCTCTTTAGGATAGACAGTTCCCCTTCCTCGCAGTCCGCGATGCAGGCCTGGTCCCCATCGTGGAGCACCTGGTCGATCTCCTCGGAGAGCCGGGCGATTCTTTTGTACCGTTCCCTTGTGAACAGGAAAAAAAGAAGTCCAAATAAGCAAGCAGAAAAGGCGGCAAGAAGCCCTGCCGCCGGGTGGATCTTATACGCCGTAGCAGCCGTTCCTCCCGCGATCAAAAGAAACAGCGCCGCAAATTTTCTGATCTCTCTATTCCGAAACATCGCTCATCCCCTCCCCAAGCCGGTATCCTGTCCCTCTGACCGTCAGGATGATCCGGGGATCTGCCGGGTTGTCCTCAATCTTCTCCCGCAGGCGCTTGATATACACGGTCAGCGTATTGTTGGTGACAAACTCCCCCGCCGCGTCCCACAGCTCATTTAAAAGCCGGTCTCTTGTGAGGATGTTCTTCGGATTGCTGACAAATACCAAAAGCAGGCGGTACTCCAGGGCCGAGAGGAATACCTCGCCGCCGTTCTTCTTCACGATCCCGCTGGCCGTGTCCACGGAAAGTCCGCCAAGCGCAAAAATGGCCGGCGCGCTGCCGCTCTTTCTGAGCGCCGCCCGGATACGGGCGACAAGCTCCCGGGGACGGAACGGCTTGGTGACATAATCGTCCGCGCCCATATTCAGCCCCGTCACGACGCTGGATTCGTCCCCCGACGCCGTCAAAAAGATCACCGGGATCTCCTGCTGTGTCTTAATCTCCGTGCAGACCGCAAAGCCATTCCCGTCCGGCAGGGAAATGTCAACCAACGCCAGGTCGAACCGATGCGAAAAAAGAAGCTCCACCGCTTCGCTCCTGGTGGATGCGTGGGTCACCGAAAAACCCTCCGCCCGAAGAAGCAGGGAGAGGTTCTTCGCGATCGCGCTGTCGTCTTCTACTAAAAATATGTGTTTCATGGTGTCCTCCTTATGTGGGTGGGTATGATGGGGCGGATGCAGAGCATCCAAGAAAAAGCGAAAAAGGGAAGAGCCTGCCACTCCTCCCTCTAGTCTCTCCTGCAATGCAGTCTCTTTTTACTTGACGATCCATTTTCCTTTCCGGGCGGAACCGGATCTTTCAATGATTCCTTTTTCCCGCATTTTTTTCATATGATATTTCAATGTATTCTGATTCAGGCATAGTCTTTCGGCTATCTGCTTCTGAGAAAGAAACGGCTCCTGCCTGACCAGTATCAAAATCTCCTGTGCCAGTTCCGTTCCATCCGATGGATTAGACTCAGCGGCAGATTGGGTGGTCGATTGGGTGGCGGATTGGGTGGTTTGGGTGGCGGATTGAGCAAGGTTTACTTCCTCATTGCTCTCATCTAACGGCACTATGATTCGAAAAACATCCCCCTCGATAAATTCAGGATCTTTCCCCGAATAAAATTTGCTATATTTGAATAAATCTAAATCAGCTATTTCTCCAACTGCCTTGTTCTAGCCTCCGCCTGTTCCGCGATCTGCCTTGCGACCGCCTCCTGGCTTTCCGTGACCTGCCTTCCCCGCTCGCGCTGCTCGCCGCCAAGCCTGGACGACCTCTCATGCTGCACGGCCTCAAGCTGTCTCGCCCTCTCCTCTTCTCTTTTTGATATCTGATGGGCGGTTCTCTCATGCCGGTCGGTGACCTGTCTTGCTCTCTGCCGCTGGCCGCCCACTGCGCCGGCAGAACTCCCGGAAAGCCCCGATGAGGACGACTTTACAGAACTTCCGGTATCCGAAGCTTCATCTGACTGTCCTGCTGCCCCGCTGTCTGTCTTATTTCCTTCCGATGCATCCCCGCCGGACTGGCCTTCGGTTCCGCCCTGCGTGCCCGTATCCTGGCCGGACTGCTGCCCGTCCCCGTCTCCCGCCGCCGTTTTTTGTCCTCCTCCGGCCGTCTCCGCCGCAAAAACTACCTGCGCGCCGAACACTGCCACAAGGCAGATACAGCAAAGCAATATGCGAAACGGATGTTTTGCGCGTTTTTTCTTCATCCCGCCAAGCCTCCTTTGATAAGTTTCAGATACATTGAACCAGGTCTGCGAATCCTTAAAGCATCATCCCCATGACATACAAGTCATAGTATTTCCCGCCAAGCAAAGTGGAATTCCTCCGGCAGCCTTCCACGACGAACCCGAACTTCATATAGAGTTCCACCGCCTTCACATTGTCCGCACGGGTGTCAAGGCTGAGCCTTGTGGTCACGCCATTGCCCTTTGCCCACTGGATAAGCTGACTGATCAGTTCTGTGCCGATACCCTGTCCCTGGTACTTTTTGGCAACCACAATCCCAAGCTCCCCGTCATGGCGCGCCTTGATCTTCGCGGAAGAATGGATCGTCGCGATCCCCGCAATCTCCTCTCCGTCCATGGCCAGCAGCATAATGCTCGCTTTCTTCCCTTCCAGAGAACGGATCTCCTCCTCCTGCTCTTTTACATTCATGGGGTACTCGTCTTTTTCAAAACTCAGATAACTGGTCTCCCCGCCCACGTAATTGTAAAAATCAACGATTTTCTCCGCGTCGCCCTCCTGGGCTCTCTGATAAACAATCTGTGCCATAATCTTACCTCTCTTTCTCATTTGTACTGAAAATGTCATACCAAAACATTTTCCTTAAGCCACACTGCCACCCCGTCCGCATCATTGCCCGGGATGACCCCGTCTGCCATGGCTTTCAGCTCTTCCACCGCGTTTTCCACCGCATAACACTCATCGGAAACCTGAAACATGGGGATATCGTTGACCGCGTCCCCAAAGGAGACTACCCAGTCGCAGTGCCAAATCTCCTTTAGCTTCCTGACCGCATCCGCCTTCGTCGCCTTTTTCGGCATGATCTCGCACCAGTATTCCGGCCGGTATAACTCCTGCTGAAGCGTGCAGGTGTACCTTTCATCTCCGGCGAATATGTCATAGACCGGAGCAAGCTCTTCCCTCTCCCCGATACAGGTGAAATAAAAAATTTCCCCGTCGTACAGCCGTCCCGGCTCTTTTAACGGACGAAGCCGTCTGTCTCCCCGACGTTTGTCCAGATATCTGCGGATCCCATCATTTTCCCGGTCAGTGACCCATGACACTTTCTCCTCATGGTCAATGTAAGAATAGACTAGCGGACTGATCCGATACTGCGCTAAGCGGCGGATGACTTCCTGCCTCTCTTCCTTCCGAAAACTTTCCGAGGAAATCACTTCCCCTGTCCCGGGATGGACGACCAGCGCCCCATTGTAGGCGATCACCGGGATCTTTGCGGACAGTCCCTTCGTGACCGCCGCGGCAGAGACAAGGGAGCGCGCCGTCGCGTAAGTGAACAGCACTCCCCGCTCTGTCAGGCTGTTGATGACCTCTATGCTTCCCGGACTGACTTTGTCGCTGGTATTCAGCATTGTTCCGTCCAGATCGGACACATATAACGTTCTCATCAGTAGGTTTCTTTATGCACCTTCGCCCACAGTTCCTCGGTAACTTCTCTGGGTTCCAGACTGCCCTCCGGCATGCCAAGGGACAATATCGCTTCCAGTCTGCAGTTTTCCGGGAATCCCAGCAGTTTCCGCAAGTATTCCTCCGTACTGCTTCCGTCGACAGCCACTCTTAAGCGCCCCTGTACCCAGCAGCTTCCCACGCCCAGGCTGTCCGCCATCAGATGCATATTTGCCATAGCGACAGAGCAGTCCTCCGTCCACACGTCTGTCTTCGTCTCGTCGGCAAGGACAACGACCGCCGCGTCGGCACTCTCGAGCATCTTCGCGCCTTTGTCCCGGCTGTCCGCCATCTTTCGCAGCATATCCTTATCCCGGACTACGATCATCTCCCACGGCCTGATCGCCTTTCCGGAAGCCGCCAGAAGGCCCGCCTCCAGGATCTTTGTCATGTTCTCCTCACTTACCATCTCGGAAGTGTAAGTGCGCACGCTCCTTCTCTTTCTCATCGTGCCCAATAAATCCATAATCTTTCTCCTTTCATTTAATTACATCAACCCAGCCATTGATCTGCCCGGATCAATCTCCCTTACCTCTGTCTATTCCTGCTCCGTCTGCTCTTTTTTTACCGCGATCTCAAGCCCCAGCTCTTCAAGCTGCTTTTTATCCACGGCCGTCGGCGCCTCTGTCATCAGGTCTGAAGCGTCCTTGATCTTCGGAAATGCGATGACATCCCGGATGCTGTCCGCCTTCGCCATCAGCATGATGATCCGGTCAAGGCCGTAGGCAAGTCCGGCGTGTGGCGGAACCCCGTACTTGAACGCCGTCAAAAGGAACCCGAACTGCTCCTTCGCCTGCTCCGGCGTAAACCCAAGCACCTCGAACATCTTATTCTGGACGTCCGGATTAAAGATACGCACACTGCCGCCGCCGATCTCATTTCCATTCAGGACGATATCGTAAGCTTTCGCCCGCACTCTTCCCGGATCGCTGTCGATATACGCAAGGTCCTCCTCCATAGGCATGGTAAACGGATGGTGCATCGCCATAAACCGGTTTTCCTCGTCGCTCCACTCAAGCAGCGGGAACTCGGTTACCCACAGGAATCTGTATTCATCTTTGTCAAGAAGCTCCATCTGCTTTGCCAGCTCTAAGCGGAGCGCCCCGAGTACCGCCCACACGACTTTATTTTTGTCAGCGGCAAAGAGGAGCAGGTCGCCGTTTTCCGCACCCATAGCCTCCATAAGCTTCTTCGTCTCGTCCTCTGTCATGAACTTAGTGAAAGAAGATTTCACCATACCGTCCTCCTGGACGGCCAGATAGGCAAGGCCCTTCGCGCCGTAATCTTTCGCAAAACTTACCAGCTTGTCGATCTTCTTTCTCGGCATGCCGCCTTGTCCCTTGACGTTGATTCCCCGGACAGTGCCGCCGTTTTCAATCGCTCCCTTGAACACGGCAAATTCACAGCCTGCCACGACTTCTGTCACATCGTTAAGCTCCATGCCAAACCGGATATCCGGCTTGTCGGAACCGTAGCGGTCCATAGCCTCCTGCCAGGTCATCCGGGGGATCGGAAGAGGAACGTCCACGCCCAGCACCTGAGAAAACAATTCCTTCATCAGACGCTCGTTCACATCGATCACATCATCCACATCCACAAAGGAAAGCTCCATGTCGATCTGAGTAAATTCCGGCTGGCGGTCTGCCCGCAGATCCTCGTCGCGGAAACATTTCGCCAGTTGGAAATAGCGGTCGCACCCGGAACACATAAGGAGCTGCTTAAAAAGCTGGGGCGACTGGGGAAGCGCATAAAAATGCCCCTGATGGATCCGGCTTGGCACAAGGTAATCCCTTGCTCCCTCCGGCGTGCTGCCGATAAGCACCGGCGTCTCAATCTCAAGAAATCCTTCATTGGCAAGGAACTGCCGGATCAGTGTCGCCGCCTTGCTGCGCATCATCAGGTTCCGCTGCATATCCGGCCTTCTTAAATCAAGATACCGGTATTTCAGGCGGATCTCCTCCTTAGTCTTTACATTTTCCTCAACCGGGAACGGCGGTGTCTCAGACTCCGCCAGGATCCGAAGCTCCTCAGGGATGATCTCGATCTCCCCTGTAGAGAGATGTTCATTTACCGCGCCGGAACGCTTCGCGACCTCGCCCACAACTGCCACGACGAACTCCGCCCGAAGCTTTACCGCTTTCTCAAGCAGCGCCTCCTCAGACTTTCCTTCCTCAAACACTACCTGTATGATACCGGAACGGTCCCTCACATCGACGAATACCAGTCCCCCTTTATTCCTGTTCTTCTGCACCCATCCCATGATGGTGACTGTCTCTCCCACATCCGCCGCCGTGATCTCCGCGCATCTGTGGGTTCTTCTAAGACCT
>CATLEM010000131.1 GCA_949916155.1 uncultured Dorea sp. | reverse complement strand
TCTTTCCTTAAAAAACTCTGCTCCGTACCCCCCTGTAACCGAAACCTGCGTGCTCACATGCAAAGACAGTCCCGGGAACTCCTCCCTGATAAACTCCATGGCTCCTATATCCTGTACAATGACGGCATCAAGCCCCTGAGCGTAAAAAGGCGCAAGATAATCATACAATTCTTTAAGCTCTCTATCCTTAAACAGCGTATTCACCGCCAGATATATCCTTCTTCCGTGGATATGAACATAGTCTATGGCATCAAGAAGCTCCTTCTCATTGAAATTGTCAGCATAGGCGCGCGCGCCGAATCTTTCTCCGCCGAGATATACTGCATCGGCCCCCGCGGACACTGCCGCCTCAAGGCTTTCAGCCGAGCCTGCAGGCGCCAGTATCTCAATCTTCTCTCTCATCATACACACCGTTTCCCTCTGTCCTATTCCCTTCTATCTCATTTCCTTCTGTCTCATTTCCCTCTGCCGCTCTGCCGTCATTCTGCCTGCGAGTAAAAAGGCTGTCATCTGACAGCCTTTATTACTTGCGCTTATTCTTCATCTCAGTCTCCAGTTTGACGATCTTCATCTGGAGCTCCTTGTTCTCTTCTTTCAGCCTGTCCATCGCTTTCTCGGCATTCTCAAGCTTAATCTGTACAGATATCAGATCATGTTTCAGATCGTACATCTCCTTGTCCTTCGATTCAATATCCGTCTCCAGAGAACTGCCCTGCTTTCTCGCCTTAAAATAATCGTCTGCAATGTTCAGCGCCAAAAGTACACTTCTTGTCTCTGAACTCTGTTTGCGGTAGCCGTCGTTGCTGGCCAGTTCATCAATCTTGTGATTCAGATAGGTTGACACCTTCTGCAGATATTCTTCACTTTCAAATCCGCCAAGATTGAATACCTTCCCGCCGATTAAAACTTCCGTAAAATTCTTTGATGATGCCATAAAAGCCTCCCCGACTAAAATCCTTTTTCAACTTCTTCATTCATTATAAACTAAACTGTGCCAAAAACCAACTGTTTTTCACCATTTTTACCGGTTTTTCATTAAATTTTATCTCTCAAGCCCCAAATGTGCATATGCTTTGTCCGTAATCACCCTTCCCCGCGGCGTCCGCTGGATAAATCCGTTCTTTAACAGGTACGGCTCATACACATCCTCAATCGTGCCCGCATCCTCTCCGATCGATGCCGCAAGGGTGTCAAGCCCCACCGGACCTCCCTGGAACTTCTCCATCATCGTCACGAGAAGGTCTCTGTCCGTCTGATCAAGCCCCTCCTTGTCCACATCCAGGATATCCAGTGCATAATCCGCAACTTCCTCCGTAATAAAGCCATCATACTTTACCTGGGCAAAATCCCGGACGCGCTTTAACAGCCGGTTGGCCAGCCTCGGCGTTCCCCTGGACCGTCTCGCAAGGGCGTGCGCTCCCCGGCTGTCGATCTCTACCTCAAGCACTTCCGCTGAACGCCGGATGATCGCCTCCAGTTCTTCCACCGTGTAGAACTCCAGACGGTTCACTACCCCGAACCGGTCCCGCAAAGGCGCCGTGAGCATCCCTGCCCTCGTGGTCGCCCCCACCAGTGTAAATCTGGGAAGATCCAGCCGTATAGAACGCGCAGTCGCTCCTTTTCCGATCATAATGTCGATGGCATAATCTTCCATGGCAGGATATAAGACTTCCTCAACCTGCCTGTTCAGGCGGTGGATCTCGTCCACAAAGAGTACATCCCCCTCCTGAAGATTATTGAGGATTGCCGCCATCTCCCCGGGCTTTTCTATGGCAGGGCCCGAGGTGATCTTTATATTGACCCCCATCTCATTGGCAATGATCCCTGCAAGAGTCGTCTTCCCCAGGCCCGGCGGCCCGTAGAACAGCACATGATCAAGGGCTTCTTTCCTCTCCTTCGCCGCCTCGATATATATCTTCAGCGTCTCCTTCGCCTTCTCCTGGCCGATATAATCGTCGAGCATCTGCGGGCGCAGATGGTTTTCTATCTTAACATCTTCTTCCAGATTATCCGTTGTAATGATCCTTCTGCCCATAATTATCTTATCTCCCTGTTACAGCAATATCTTAAGCGCTGCTTTGAGCACGCTCTCCACATCTGCCCTTTCCTCTTCCGGAACCTTCTTCACTGCCTTCAGAGCCTCAGTACTTCCGTATCCTAATGCAACCAGCGCCTGGACTGCCTCACTCTGCACGTTATCCGCACCCGCCTCTCTTCCGGTGATATCTGCCGGTGAAGTCTTATGCGCAAACGCATCCTCTATCTTCAGCTTATCCCTGAGCTCCAGGATCAGCTTTTCCGCCGTCTTCTTCCCTATCCCCGGCGCCGCCGAGATCGCCTTCACATCCCCGGCAAGCACGGCAAACCGCAGATCGTCCGGCGACAGTACAGAAAGAATCGCCTGTCCGCCCTTCGGCCCGATCCCGTTCACGCCGATCAGCAGCCTGAAGATCATCAGATCCTCCCTGGTGAGGAAACCGAACAGCTGCATGGCGTCCTCCTTCACATTCAGATACGTATGTATCTTTACCTCTGCGCCCGCCTGTGGCAAAAGGCTCATGGCGTGCACAGACATGTATATCCCGTACCCGACTCCGTTCGCCTCCACGATTACCCTGTCCTCTTCCACAGAGACAAGCTTTCCTCTTATAAACTGTATCATATTCCCTCCCGAAACTTTGATTTAACTGTCTGCATGCCAGTGTTTAACTCTCCTGATCATCTCCTGCGCCAGGATACCGATCACGCATCCGGTAAAAAGCCCCGCGATCAAAAGCACCGGCGCATAATACGCAACGCTGAATGTCTCTACTGCCAGCATGGCGACAATGAGCTGTCCCACATTGTGAAACACCCCTCCCGCAATACTGACTCCGATGATACTGAACCCCTCTGCCCTCTTCAGCGCCGCCATAACCGAAAGGCTGAGAAGCGCACCGGCAAGGCTGTAGATGATACTGAAGTAATTCCCGAAAAGAAACCCTGCCAGAAGGACCCGTACCACAGACAGCAGATAAGCCTCCTTAAGTCCGGTCAGGTAAAGCGCTGTCACAATGACCAGATTGGCAAGTCCAAGCTTCACCCCGGGTATGCCAAAGGATATGGGGATCAGCGTCTCAACATAACTGAAAATAAGCGCCAGTGACGTAAACATGCCAAAATAGGCAACTCTTTCTTTCATCCCTATCTCCTTCCGCCGCCTCTTCTTTTCTCTCTCCGCGAAGCCCTGCGTCTTCTCCTCTACTGCGTCACCGCATCAAACTCACTGTTCTCGCTGCTGTCTACGGTTACGACCACTTTATTCGGGAGACAGATGATACTCTCCCCGTTCTTTGAGACTGCCCTCTGGTTCACACAAAGCTTATCCGGGCAATCCGCTTTTATCATATCCGCCGTTCCGTTCCTTATCTTCAGTATATTCGTTCCCCCGTTGATCTCGATCTCCCGGTCTTCGGCAAGACTGTATACTCCCTCTATCTCGCCCTCCACCTTGACCGTCACACAGCCCGCGCCTTTCCCGCCGATGACACCGTGCAGCAAAAAGGCGAGCCCCGATACAAATATAATAATAGCGATCAGGATCCAGTCCTTCTTCTGCAGATTGATCTTCCCTTTTAAGTCAATCTTGTCTTTTAGATTAAGTTTCTTTATCTCCAGCTTCATATCCACACACCCTCTCTGATTACAAAACATATTCTATCACAATAAATCCTCCTTCGCAACCACATGTTCGATTGCATATCTTCTTTTTCATTGTTATAATGATTCAGGAATGTATTTATACATAAATATTTATTCAAGGAGTATGATATGAAAGTAAAAAAACTGGCTGCGCTGATATCAGCTGCTGCGCTGCTCTTAAGCGGCTGTTCCGACATTGCAGATAAAAAAGATCTAACATACACCGACACACTGTTCGATACGGTCATCAGTATCCAGATCCTCGACCCTGTAGATAAAAGCATATTGGACGGCTGCAGAAAGATCTGCCGGAAATATGATGCAAAGTTCTCCAGAACAAATGATGACAGTGAGATCGCCCGGATCAATAATGCCAAAGGAAAATTCGTGGAAGTATCCGACGACACGATAACATTGATTGAAAAAGGCATGTACTACGGCGACATGTCCAAAGGGCTCTTTGATATCACCATCGGTTCCGTATCGGAACTCTGGGACTTCCATGCCGAGAAACCATCCATACCGTCCTCGAAAAAAATCAATTCCACAAGAAACCACGTCAACTACCGCAACATCCTGATCGCAGACAACAAGGTGAAACTTACGGACCGCAAAGCATCGCTGGATGTAGGGGCAATCGCCAAGGGATATATCGCTGACCGCCTGAAAGACTATCTCGTATCAAAGAACGTCAAGCACGCCATCATCAATCTGGGCGGAAATGTACTGACTATCGGCACAAAGACCGACGGCTCCGATTACAACATCGGGATCCAGCGCCCCTTTGATGAAACCGGAGAACCTATAACCTCCGTAAAAGTAGCCGGCAAATCCGTTGTCACCACCGGCACCTATCAGCGCTATTTTAAAAAGAACGGCAAATTATACCATCATATCTTAAGTCCCAATACCGGGCGTCCATGTAAAAACAATCTGTCCAGTGTAACGATCATCACCGACTCGTCGCTGACTGCCGACGCCATGAGTACCACCTGCTTCCTGATGGGACTGGAGGAAGGGATGAAGCTGGTCAACCTTCTGGATAATGTGGACGCCGTTTTCATCACAGATGACAATGAGATCCATTACTCCGACAATTTCCTGAAAAAAGACAAAAAATAAACAGGGTACGAAGTTTTTCGTATTTACCCGATATATCCTGTCAGTACACCAGAATGGTTACGGCGTAAGGAGAATGTTTTACAGGGCTTTCCGAATTCTCTTCGGAAAGCCCTGTCCGTTTTGGATGATATGTGATTAGTAAATGTATTTATTTGATCTTAATTGTTACAGATTTTTTCTTTCCGCTTCCGTCAGTTGCCTCCGCGGTGATCTTCACTTTCTTTCCTTTTCCGGCTTTCAGCGTTTTGACCTTGCCGGAGCTGCTGACGGTTGCGTACTTCGTGTTGCTGCTCTTCCACTTCAGTTTTTTGTTGGCTTTCTTTGTGGCAGTGACTTTGCCTTTCAGCTTCAGTGTCTTCCCTGCCTTCACGGTCTTTTTGCCGGAAACTGCCACTTTTTTTACGATACCTTTCATGGAAGTTATCTTATAAGCGGCTTTTACGTTGCTTCCGTCCTGCGCTGTTGCGGTGATGGTAACGGATTTTCCGCCTGATTTTTTCTTTAAGGTGACTATGCCTTTGCTGTTTACCGTTGCGACTTTTTTGTTGCTAGAAGTCCAGGCAACGGCTTTGTTCGCGGCGTTTGCCGGGGATACGGCCGCGGTCAGCTTTACCTTTTTCCCTGCTGCGATCTTGCCTGATAGATTCGAGCTAATAGAGATCGAACTCACTTTTTGATCTTTCTCTTCAGCCGGCTTTTTGTCATCTCCGAAAGGTTCGTCTTTCTTTTCATTTTCCGTATTTACCGTAATACTATCTGTGCTGCCGTAGTTTTCCCGGGTACTGTCTCCATCAGCGTCAACCTGATCTACGGTTGTATCCGTCATGTTCCCTTCGCTCTTGACATCGACTTTGGAGCCGTCCCGTTTTATTATTACATCTCCTTCGCTTTCCCCAGATACCTTCACCAGCTTGTCATTGCTTTCATTCGATATTTCCCCGGAGAAAGTGACGTCATCCCCGGATACGAATATTCCTTTGGATGCGTCGATGGTTATCGCGTCTGCATTAGTTGCTTCCGCTGAATAAAATGTATGATTGATAAAACCGCCCAGCATAGCTTTTCCATCAAATTCCGTCAGCCGGTAACTCTCATCCTTATCCACCACGAACCTGAATATCTGGCCTGATTCATTATCGAGCAGGCTGATATCATATAGCTTTATGTCTCCTGAAAACTCTGTCCCGTCAAAATACAGGTACTGCCCCTTACTGTTTTCCAACCGAAGCTTGGTAAAAGCGCTTATGTATATTGCCTCCCTGTCCTGACCTGCCGCTTCAACGGATTTCGTGCGCATAGAAGCAGTCCTTCGTCCCTTTCCGATACCAGCAATCTTTTCCAGGAGGTCTTTGTCCCTGTACCCCAGATATTTCCAATCATTATCAGCCGCATATTTTTTCTCATTCACTGCTGCCGCCGGATCTGTCTCATAGGAACAAAAGAAGTGTTTGTAATCTTTTGAAATATACAGATACAGGTATTTCGTCCTGTTGTTTACATCATAAAGTTTAACGATATGATAATCTTCATCAGATTCATCAATTCCGCATACGGCGACAGAATGACCGCTGCCATCTTCTCCAAACAGAGGCCCCAGCAGAGTTTTGCCATAACCCATAGAAAGCGTCATGCATCTCTTTTCTTTTACCGCTTTGCGCACTGCCGGCAAAAAAGACTCCCAAAAGTCTTCTGCATATCCGTTTCTTACTTCCGGCAAGATATCTTTTGCAATATTGGCAAACACATTATTGTATACCAACTTTTCATTTTCACATTCTTCCCTGTACTGAGACAGATGGTAAAAATTAATGATATTTCTCAGTTTGAGATTCTCTTTCGGCGATTCTAAAGCGTAATATCTCCCGTCAGGCGATCCATAGGAATCCGTATCAAGAAGTCCGAAGTTTGAAAAAACGATTGTTGCCGTTACCCCAAAGCACGAGCCTCCCCACTCTTTAAGCGTTCCGGACATAATCCTAAGTCTTTCCTCGTCCGTTGCTCCGTTTGAAAGCCTGCTCAGGAGTTCCTCCGAGGTCGGATAACCGGTACCCGTATTGTCCGCGGGATTCATATCCCCATGCGGGAAACTGTTCGTATCTCTGTAAATCCTTAAATATCCTCTATCGCCGCCTTCTTTCGAGACCTCCTGACCCCCTTTTGAGCGGAAAGTAACCTTGAAATAAGGAGTAAATTGCGGTTCTTTTACTTTACTGTCCTTAATCTCCCAGACAAAGCTGGCAACCGCTGTCCTTTCTCCATCCATAATGGCAACTGCAGCCTGTTCTTTCTCTGTCGCCGTAACAGTCTCATCATCTGTATCGATCTGACAGGTAAGACCGTACGCGAAGTCAAGTAATCTGCCCTTATCAGGGGCATCTAAAGTGACCGTGCAGTTTGTCACCTGGGTATCTCCGTTATCAATGATCTCTACGGACATTTTGGGTTCATCTGTCTCTGGCGGGGTAATCTCATCTACTGTGCCGTCAGAGCAGACTGTTCCTGCCTGTTCCCAGCAGGAGGATGAGAGATTCAGGTTCAGGGCGGGGCGTACGCCACGAACGTTGTATATATCACTACCAGTTACATAGATATATCCATAGGGGAGTACATATATGGCATCATCAGATGAATAACC
>CATLEM010000130.1 GCA_949916155.1 uncultured Dorea sp. | reverse complement strand
ATTCAGAAGGCGCTTTGCGGCACATTCCGTATGAATAGCTTCCCGAATCCACTGCACCCTCCCCTCATCCACTCTCTTATGTATTTCCTCCGTGACATCAGGAGAGATCACCGTGATCCTCTCAGCAAACTTAAGAAGGGTCTCTACTCTGCGTTCCGCTACCTTACCGCCGCCGACAACAGCAATCTTCTTTTCCGATATGTCGATAAACACCGGAAAATATGGCTTATGCAACTTCTTCACCGTCTCCTTTTCTTTCAGTTATCATAATAGTTTACCACATTCCGCAGAATTTACAAGCGGCCGTGAATTTTAATACTCATTAGTCACGGTGATCTGGCAAACGTTCCGGATTATTCCAATATTGTCGGTACGCCGTCAATCTCGGCAAAACAGCATTTTCCCTTTTCACACAGAACTGCCTGTCCATTTGTTCCTTCCGTGATCTCCGTCTTCACCTGCTCTGTCAGTTCTCCGGAAAGCAGTACTTCCAGACGGACTGCCTGCGTGTACTCCGAATTCAGGATACGGATTCCCCTCTGCCCCAGAATATACTGTATCTTCCCAAGTCCGGTATAATCTGTAGAGATTTCCAGTTTAACTCCCTGTATTCTGGTTATAATTACAGAAGAGGCCAGACCCGCTTTTACCGCTCCGGAGTAAGCCCGCACCAGCCCGCCTGTCCCCAGAAGCACGCCGCCGAAATATCTTGTCACTACGACGGCAGCGTTATGGATCATCTCTCCCGTAAGGACATCAAGCATCGGCCTCCCTGCTGTCCCCTGGGGTTCACCGTCGTCGCTGCAGCGGGCAAACTCATTCCTTTCCCCGACGACATAAGCAAAACAGTTATGCCTTGCATCCCAGTACTTTTTCCGCATAGCCTCAATAAATGCAAGAGCCTCCTCTTCCGACCTGACAGGAGCCACTGTAGCGATGAAACGGGATTTCTTCTCCACGATCTCTCCCTCGCCGCCCTGATATACGATTTTACATTGTTCTGTCATTTTACACCCTCCTACATACACTAGTATATTAAATTTCTTAAGATTTTCCTACTAAAATATGAAGTTTTCATTTTTTTCTTTATTTCAACAGGTTTATTTGCTATAATGACTGCGTATAAAGGAGGCAGGCACTTATGAATTATAGTAAGAAAAAAGCTGCTCAAAAACAAAAAAAGATAACATCCAAGTCTACTATGCAAGGCAAGCGGGTCGGAATCAGACTGATAAAAGCCTTCTTTCTCTGCATACTCATCATAGGTGTGGCAGGCATGGTCGGCGGCGGCTTATTTGTCAAAAAGATCATTGACGACTCTCCGAAAGTATCCCCTTCCGATGTCAAACCACAGGGATTTACAACTTTCGTGTATGCCAATGATGAGAAGACCGAGACCGAACGGTTCGTAGCTTCCGGCTCCAACCGTGTCTATAAGTCTATCGATGAGATTCCGGTAGATTTACAGCACGCGTTCGTAGCCATCGAGGACGAACGTTTTTATGAGCATAACGGTATTGATATACGGGGTATCGCCCGTGCTGCGATAGCCACCTTATCCGGCGGCTCTGAAGGTGCCAGTACACTGACGCAGCAGCTGATCAAGAATAATGTCTTTCCTAACTTCGTGAATGAACAGACATTCTACGATAAATTACAGCGTAAGCTCCAGGAACAGTTTCTGGCTCTCCAGATTGAAAAACAGATGAGCAAAGACGAGATCATCGAGGCCTATATGAATACGATCAATCTGGGACAGAATTCTCTGGGCGTACAATCCGCAGCAAAGAGGTATTTTAATAAAAATGTCAATAAGCTGACCCTGTCTGAATGTGCCGTAATCGCAGGTATCACCCAGAGTCCCTCCGGCTTAAATCCGGTGACGAACCCGGAAAAAAATGCCAAGAGACGTGAAAAGGTTCTTAATAATATGCTGGAACAGGGTTATATCACCGAAGATGCCTACAAGGAGGCCATGGCAGATGATGTCTATGCCCGTGTTCAGAAAGCTGCCAAAAAGACAGACAAGAAGACACCTTACACTTATTTTATAGACGCTCTTTCCGATCAGGTGCTTGAGGATCTTCAGACGCATCTGGGATACACAGAGACACAGGCTTACAACGCACTGTACAGCGGCGGCCTGAGTATATATTCCACGCAGGATCTGGATATCCAGAAGATCTGCGACGAAGAGATGAATGATGATTCGAATTATCCGTATCTCAAGGAATATGGCCTGGATTACGCTCTGACAGTTACCAGGGCAGACGGATCTATAGAAAACTATTTCTCAGGGCATATTAAAAAATATGCAAAAGAAAAGCACGGCAAGACCCAGGGGCTTTTGTATTCCAGCCCTGATGAAGCCAAAAAGATGGTAAAAGAATGGAAAAAGACCATCAAGAAAAAAGGAGATACTTACGACGAGGTGATCAATATCACTCCCCAGCCCCAGGCTTCTGTAACTCTTATGGATCAGAAGACAGGTGAGATCAAGGCGATGGTCGGCGGGCGGGGCAAGAAAAAGAGCAGTCTCGGCCTGAACCGTGCATATAAGGGTTCCAAAAGACAGCCCGGTTCTACCTTCAAGGTGCTGGCCGCCTACGCCCCGGCTATGGATGCCTGCGACAAGACACTTGCAACTATCGTCCGGGACGAACCGACCAAATATAAAAACGGCAAACAGATCAAGAATGCCAGCAGAGGTTACAAAGGCGATGTCACATACCGCAAAGCAATCGCCAATTCCATCAATGTCTGTGCTGTTAAGGTCAGCAACGAGATCACACAGCAGTTAGGCTTTGACTACTGCGAAAAATTCGGTATCACGACACTGGTAAAAAGTAAAAAGATCAACGGCGGTATCTACAGTGATATTAACGAGACTCTTGCTTTGGGCGGTCTGACTGACGGAGTGTTCAACTATCAGCTCTGCGGCGCATATGCAGCAATCGCCAACGGCGGCGAATACAACAAACCTGTGATGTATTCTAAAATCCTTGACCATGACGGCAATGTTCTGTTAGAGGGCGGGAATCAGTCCCATCGTGTACTGAAGGAAAGCACTGCTGCTCTTCTGACCAGTGCATTGGAAACTGTCGTTACCGAAGGTACCGGCCGTTCCTGTTCACTCGGGAGCATGCCTGTAGCGGGAAAGACAGGTACGACCACTTCCAATAAGGATCTGTGGTTCTGCGGATTTACTCCATATTACACCTGTGCTGTATGGGGCGGATATGATGACAACAAAGAATGTAATACCGATACCAGCTTCCGTTTCCGGTTATGGAAAGGTATCATGGAACGTGTTCACGAGGACCTGGAAGCAGAAGAATTTGAAATGCCGGATTCTGTTGAGAAAAAAACGGTATGTACAAAGACCGGTATGTTAGCAAGAGCCGGCAGATGCCCTTCTATCACCGAATATTTTGACATGGATGTCCTGCCTGACGAAGTATGCAGCGGACACGGCAACGTTGACAACGGAGACGATGACGACGATGACGATGATGACGATGATGATGACGACGATGATTCAGAAGATCCGGAGAATCCGGACGGCAATGGCAATTCGGGCGGTAATAATAACCCGGGCGGCGGCGAACCTTCTAATCCGTCCACACCATCCAACCCATCAACACCATCCAACCCATCAACACCATCCAATCCGTCCACGCCGACTACCCCGGACCCGCCGGCTAACCCGGATCCGCCGGCTAACCCGGATCCACCTGCCACGACGGATCCGCCGGCCACGACAGACCCGTCTAATCCGTCCGGATAACAGACAGTCAGAATAATTAAAAAAAACATCCCCTGCCCCATAAACAGGATTGCTTATAGGGCAGGGGATAATATTTCCCCTATACTTCCTGATACTTATTCAATATGTATTTTTATCCTTTCCTGTATCACATTGTCCGGTCAATGATCAGCTTTGCACAACCGCAGATGCCCGCATCATTCCCTAATTCTGCAAGGATAAATTTTGTATGTTTGTTAGCGAAAAACGCCTTCTCCTGATAATATTTCTCAACATACTCGAGGATGATGTCGCCGGCCTTTGACACGCCGCCGCCGATAACGATCACTGTAGGATCAGTTACTGCTGCAAGGTTCGCCATAGCATGGCCCAGATAAGAACCAAACTCTTCTACAATCTCCTCTGCTATCTTGTCCCCTTCCTTCAATGCGTCAAAAACTGTCTTTGCTGTGATATCCTCCATCTCATATTCACGAAGAGAGGACGGAGCAATATCCTTCATGAGACGGAGCCTTGCAAGCCTCGCAATTCCCGTCGCAGACGCATACTGTTCGAGACAGCCCGTCTTACCGCAGCCGCAGGCATATTTCTCCTGATAGTTTACACAGAGATGGCCAATCTCTCCACCGGCTCCTCCGCTTCCCACAACAGGGCGGCCGTCTACGATCACACCGCCGCCGACTCCGGTTCCAAGAGTCACCATAATCATATCCCGCCGGCCTTTCCCGGCTCCAAGCCACATCTCTCCAAGGGCGGCTACATTGGCATCATTGCCCACTTCTGCCGGAAGCTCCATTAGCTCCTCCATCTCCCTCTTCACTTCCTTGTAGCCCCAGCCGAGATTGGCTGTGTTCTGAACAACTCCATCTGCATCGACCGGTGCAGGAACACCGATTCCGATTCCTGCCACCATACTCTTATCTATACGCTTCTCGCTAAGCTTCTCTTCCAGCGACCGCGCAATATCCGGAAGCACGGCACTTCCGTGATCGGCCGTATTTGTCTTGATCTCCCACTTATCTTCGATCGTTCCGTCCGTCTGAAACAGACCGATCTTTACTGTCGTGCCTCCGACATCCACTCCAAAGCAATATTTCTTATCCATTTTATTCATCTCCTGTTCCATGTATTTTATTTTTTCGCCAGATTCGCCTGCACCCTTCTGTATAGCTCCTGAGCCGCATTATAGCCCATATTCTTCTGTCTGTGGTTGATCGCAGCCGTCTCAACAATGACCGCCAGATTACGCCCCGGCCGGATAGGAAGCTGATGGCATACTACCTTATTACCTAAAAATTCCGTATACTGCTCTTCAAGGCCGAGTCGGTCATACTCTTTATCCCTGTCCCAGTCTTCCAGTGTAATGACGAGATCGATATTCTGTGTCTGTCTGACGCTCAATACACCAAAAAGATTCTTCACATCCACGATTCCGATTCCCCGAAGCTCGATAAAATGCCTTGTGATATCCGGTGCGCTTCCCACCAGAGTCTCATCGCTGACCTTCCGGATCTCCACCACATCATCACTGACCAGACGGTGTCCTCTCTTGATCAGCTCCAACGCAGCCTCACTCTTGCCTATACCACTCTCTCCCATGATCAGAACGCCTACACCATAAACATCCACGAGCACTCCATGTATGGATATGCATGGAGCAAGTTCTACATTCAGCCAGCGGATGATCTCTGCCATAAACTGGGATGTCTTCTTCTCTGTAGCAAATACAGGGATATTTCTCTTATTCGCCTCCGCTAGCAAGAACTCGTCCGGTTTAAGATTCCTGCAAAAGATCAGGCAGGGAATCTCGTATGACATAAAAGTCTCATAGACTTCTTTTTTCTTTTCCTCATCCAGTGTCTTCAGATAGGAATACTCCACGTACCCGATGATCTGCACGCGCTCCGAGGCAAAATGTTTAAAAAAACCTGACAGCTGCAGTGCAGGCCGGTTAATATCCGGCAGCTTTACCTGTTTTTCCGTAAAGTCCACGTCAGGAGTAAGATTCTTAAGATTCATCTTCTCAACCACTTTACTCATCTTTACTGTATTCATCTTGTAGTTCTCCTTTTGCTATTTATTCCTTTAAGTATACCACATTAATGGAAAAAGCGGTACACGTCATTAGCTGATTTTTCATTCATGGACGGAAGACTCTTAAGCTCCTCCACTGTCGCATTTCTGATCGCCTCGATATCTGCAAAATGCTTCATCAAATCCTTTCTTCTTGCCGCACCCACTCCCGGAATGTCATCCAGGACAGAATGTACCTGATTTTTACTTCTGAGCTGTCTGTGGAAAGTGATGGCAAACCGGTGTGCCTCATCCTGTATCCTTGTGATCAGCTGGAAACCTTCTGAATTCCTGTCGATGGGAATCTCCACATTTTGATAGTAAAGTCCTCTTGTCCGGTGATTATCGTCCTTGACCATACCGCAGACCGGAATGTCAAGCTTCAATCTGTCAAGAACCGCCAGCGCCACGTTTACCTGTCCTTTACCGCCGTCCATCATGATCAGATCAGGAAATGCAGTAAATCCGCCCAGCTCCTTTCCCTCCTCCTGCTCCTTAAGTCCATGCTCAAATCTCCTTGTCAGTACCTCTTCCATGCTGGCATAATCATCCGCCCCCTGTACTCCTTTAATCTTAAATTTGCGGTAGTCGTTGCGCTTAGGTTTTCCCCGTTCATAGACGATCATAGAACCTACTGAGGCGAAGCCGCTTGTATTGGAGATATCATATGCTTCCATCCTGACCACATGCTCCAGTCCCAGGAGCTTTTCAATCTCCTTCACTGCCCCGATCGTCCTTCCCTCCTCCCTCTTAAGCCGTTCTTTGTCCGTATTAAGTACCAGTCTTGCATTTTTAGCAGCAAGCTCCACTAATTTTTCCTTCGATCCCTTTTTCGGCACCCGGATATGTACCCGATGTCCTCTCTTCTTTCCCAGCCATTCCTCGATGATATCCGCCTCATCAATCTCCTCCTGCAGCATAAGTAAAGACGGAATATAAGGAGTCCCTGCATAAAACTGCTTGATAAAACTGGTCAGAATCTCCTTTTCTGTATCCCCTTTCGCAATCTTAAGGTAAAAATGATCCCTTCCGATAAGTCTTCCGCCGCGGATAAAGAATACCTGCACCACCGCATCTTCCTCTTCAGCTGCTACTGCAAGAATATCTCTGTCCTCCCCGGCAGTGTCCGTAATCTTCTGTTTCTGGGCAATTTTGTGCACGCTGGATAAAAGTTCGCGATACTCTATCGCCTTCTCAAACTCAAGCTCCTCTGACGCCTCCTGCATCTTCCTGTCAAGTTCTTTTATGATCAGATCATAATTCCCATTCAGAAACTGCAGCACCTGTTCCGTAGATCTCCCATATTCTTCTTTAGAGATATACCCCTGACAGGGCGCCTTGCACTGGTGGATATGAAAATTAAGGCAGGGCCGCTCTTTTCCGGTGTCCCGGGGAAGTTTTCTGTTACAGCTCCGGATATAATAGAGTTTGCGGATCAGTTCAATCGTATCCTTGACCGCGCCGGCACTGGTATAAGGTCCGAAATACTTTGACTTATCCTTTTCTATCTTTCGCGCCAGCATGATCCTCGGAAATTCCTCATCCACTGTTACCTTGATGAACGGATATTCTTTGTCGTCCATCAGCATGGTATTATATTTCGGCCGGTGCTCCTTGATCAGGTTACATTCCAGCACAAGCGCCTCCAGTTCAGAATCTGTCACAAT
>CATLEM010000129.1 GCA_949916155.1 uncultured Dorea sp. | reverse complement strand
AGGCCCGAAGCCCAACGGAATCAGCTCTCTTAACTTATATATTTTATAGTCTTCCTTTCCGGTAGCCAGTATGATCTCAAATTCCTCCGGATCACAGAATTCCATCATCACCTGCCTGCAGACTCCGCAGGGCGGCGTATAGGATTCCAGTCTCCCATCCGGGCCGCCTACAACGCTGATTGCCCGAAAGCTCCTGACCCCTTCGCTGACCGCCTTGAAAAACGCGGTCCTCTCCGCACAGTTTGTCGGAGTATACGCCGCGTTTTCAATATTACAGCCTGTATACAGGCTCCCATCCTGTGCAAGGAGAGCCGCGCCGACTCTGAAACCGGAGTACGGCACATAGGAATATTGAAGCTGGTCCGCCGCTGTCTCGATCAGTTCCATGATCTGCTCATGCTTCATACGATGTCCTCCTTTTACAAACCAATCTGCTTCACAGATAGCAATTTCTCTCCGCTTTTCATTTAGAATCACTCCTGATCCTCCCGGATCAGATTCCGGATCGCTTCCACCGCAATGCGGATTGCCATATCCGTATCATGCACCACCGGATTATCCAGCCCGGCTTTTTCCCGCTCCTGATTTGCCATCACAAGGAAGCAGGAGCCGATCCGTACTCCCAGACTGCTTGCCACAACAAACAAAGCTGCCGATTCCATTTCCGATGCCAGGCATCCCAGCCGTTTCCACGCCTCCCATTTATCCAGCAGCTCATAGCTCACCGGCTTCAATTCCGGGGAGTGCTGGCCGTAAAAGGAATCCTTGCACTGTACAACGCCAACATGATAATCCTGTTCCAGCTTCTTCGCTGCTTTAATCAGAGAATTTACGATCTCTACATCCGCCACTGCCGGAAATTCGATGGGCGCATATTCCCGGCTCGTCCCTTCCATTCGGATCGCGCCGCTTGCGATCACCACATCACCGCTTCTCACATCCGTCTGCATGCCGCCGCAGGTTCCGATCCGAATAAAGGTATCCGCCCCGGACATGACAAGCTCCTCCATCGCGATCGCTGCCGAAGGGCCGCCGATGCCTGTGGAGGTCACACTCACCTTCACCCCGTCCAGATAACCGGTATAGGTCACATATTCCCTGCTGTCCGCCACCAGCTCCGCCCGGTCAAAATACTTTGCGATCTTCGCGCAGCGCTTCGGGTCTCCCGGCAGGATCACATATCTTCCCACATCGCCGTATCCGACCTGGATATGGTACTGCTTATCATTTTCCGAATAATTCATATCTCTTCACCTCCGCCTGCTTTCTTTCTTTTATTGTAACATGTCATCCTCAATATTCCAACTCTGTAATCTTGAAGGAATTCCTGTCCTTCCCCAGATATTCATTCCCCCAGACTACAAGCGACCTGTCATCAGCGGAAATGGACAGGTTCGCATTCTGGTAAGCCTCTTTATAGAGCACCTGCGTCGCCGTGTACTTGTCATTTTTCATTCCGGCACCGCTGATCTGGATATATTCCATATTGTCTCTCCACTCAACGACGAAGATATGGTCGCCGTTTCCGCAGATGACCGTTTCCTTGTTCGCGATATTAAAAAGTTCTCTTACTGCTGGCTTTTCCTCTAAACTCTCTGCCAGACAGAGCATACCCTCCTCATTCTGGTAATACAGGCCGGCTTTTGTATATTTCAGCGGGAAGACCGCTTCTTCCGAATATTCCGGCAGCTTTTCCTTCCTGAGCTCATCAGGTATGAGCAGCCAGTTTTGGGCATTTATCTTCTCATTTTCTGCCGTCTGCCTGGAAGTCCCAGGTTCCTCATTTTCATTGTTGGAGTAGGTCTCATTTTTTTTGCTGTCAGAAAAGGTCTCATATTCTTCCCTCACATAAACCTTCGAGCCATCTGCATTTGGCAGGACACTTCTCCATGACCACAGGCGGCCCTCCTTATTCTTCATCCTGATCTCATGCCTCAGGACCTTATGTTCTTTTTTACCTCCTGCAAATGCTTTCTCTATATCGTAGCGGGTAACCAGCCATTCTGCATCCGGCTCTTTTTCATAATTGTCGCCGTTCTGCCAGGAAAAGAGTACCGTCCCGTCATCACTCCATGTATAGGCATAGCTTTCCGATCCGTCCTCCCATTCATGCAGCATTAATTTTTCCTCCTTCTCCGGAGCAAATAATACCAGTTCAGTCTCATCGTCCGTCTCATAGGAAATGTATCTTCCTCCGGGAGATATCTGAACATTGCTGATCATCCGATCCTCTACAAATGTCTCTTTTAAGAATTTGCCTGTCTTCATCTCTATTTTCTGGTAAATGTATCCTTTGTCTGTCAGTCTGAGCATATAGCAGATACCCTGATCGGGTTCCCCATAAGCCATCCAGACCATATCCTCCGAATGTCCGTCATAAATGTAACTTTGCATATCCCGGATAGTGATCCCAAGATCTCCTTCTTCCTTCTGAATCCCGGGAAGGGTGACGGTCTTTGTGATATTCTTCTGCCGGCAGCCGCTTAGAATAATCCCTGCCAGCACAGTACACAGCAGCGCAAGACAGCATAACCTTGCCTTTTTACTTTTTCTTATCTGACGCATAGCTGTCCCCCTTTGCTTCCGGAAAGCTGACGGTAAAGACGGTATCTTCTCCAGGGGTACTCATTACCTCCATCCGCCCTCCATGCTCTTCCATGATCTTTTTTGAGATCGCAAGGCCAAGTCCGGTACTTCCAAGCTCTCTGGAAATCTCTTTATCCGCCCGGTAAAAAGGCTCAAAGATATTTTCGAGTTCATCCTCTTTGATCCCCCGCCCTCTGTTAGCGACAGAAATACGCACAAAACCTTCCTGTCCGGTGATGCTTATAATGACCGGCTCATTCGCTTCTCCGTACTTGACCGCATTGTCAATGAGATTGATCAGGACCTGACGCAGCTTATCCTCCCGGCCGTTTACCGTATAACTTTTTTCTGCCCCTTCAAGCACCAGCTCATTTTTCTGCTTTTTCGCCCTGATCTGCATATCCCCGGCTACGTTCTTAAGGATTTCCGACAGATTCAGATCTTTCCTTTCGGAATACCCCACCTCATCCTGCATCTCTAGAAGCTGCATCACCATTCTGTGGAGCCTTTTGCTCTCCCGAAGGATGTGTTCCGTTCCCTTATCAAAGAGTTCCGCATCCTTCATCCCGTCCTTTTCCATGAGCTGCGCATAGCCGGAGATCGTCGTAAGAGGCGTTTTCAACTCGTGAGTCACATTATTGTAAAATTCCTGCCGGCTGTTTAAGAGCCTTAAGATCTGTTCCCTGTCTTTCTGGATCTTTTGAAACTGTTCTTCTGTCACATGCAGAAGGCTTAAAAAATTTCCCGCAAGCTCCCCCACCTCATCCTTTCGATGATGAAGCTTCATCTGCCCGATGGCCAGGCTGTCAAACCGGCTGTCTCTCAGATGCGCGGACACTTCGCTTGTAGCCCGGCTCAGGCTCCGTATGGAGTAGATCATGCGCCACAGCATCACCCAGATCACAAAACAGATAAAGACAAAGATCATCACGGTGATCCAGATCGTCCTTTTGAAGGTATTCCATTCCCGGCCATAGAGTCCGTTATAGTCAAAATAATAACTGATAAGACCCAGCCTCTTTCCCATGATCTCGACAGGCATGGTAAAATATACCTCGCACCGGCCGTCTGCGCCGTAGCTTAATGTAAATGTACTGTCATCTTCCAATGCCTTTTCGAGATCCTTTCTCTGTTTGCCGCCGCCAAGCTTATCTCCGCTGATCTCAAGCAATTTTCCGGAAAGGTCATAATACGCCGTCTCCCGGTATCCAAGGCTCTTAAGCTGTCCTTTCACCTCCTTAATGCACCGTTTAAAGCCCTCTTCATCCACCACCTCGTCAGCCAAAAGAAGGATCTGGTGTACATAGAGAAGGCTGTTGTCCCGGATCTGCAGCATCTCATCTGTAATCTGCTGTTCAATGTTGCGGCGCATCTGTAATCTTACAAAACCGGTGACCAGAAAGACGCCGAATACACCGATCACCAGAACCCGCAAACTCATACGGAACAGTATACTGTTTATCAATCTAGTCTTTTTTTGATACATATTTATACCCCACACCAAATACGGTGACGATCCTGTCTCCTGCATGAAGCTTTTTCCTGAGCCGCTGGATATGCATATCCACCGTCCTTGTATCCCCGGCGAAATCATAGCCCCATATCTCATCCAACAGACGGGTTCTTGTGAACACAAAGCGGGGATGCGTAACCAGCCATACCAGAAGGTCGAATTCCTTCGGCGTAAGCTCCACCGGCTCCCCGCACTGGATCACCGTGCGCTCATCCACATAGATCACTGCGTCTTTTATCTGAATCCCCTCTTTATGAATCCCCTCTTTTCCCTGCCACTCTTCCCCCGCTTTCCTAAACCTTCTTAGGACCGCCTGTATCCGGACATTAACCTCACGCAGATCAAAAGGCTTGGTAATATAATCATCTGCTCCGCAGGATAAGCCGTATACTTTATCATCGATATTACCCCTCGCCGTCAGCATGATGACCGGAATATTGTATTTTTCCGCCAGAAGCTTTAAGATATCCACCCCGCTTAAGTCCGGAAGCATCCAGTCCAGAAGTATAAGCTTTGGCCGCAGCTTCTCTGCCAGGTTAAGCCCCTCCGCTCCGTTATATGCGCTCATCACCTCAAAGCCTTCCTTTTTCAGGTCATATTCCAGGATATCCGCGATCGGCTTTTCATCCTCTATAATAAGGATCCGTATCTTTTCCCCATCCATTCATCTATCCCCTCGCTGTACATTCTATACTGCTATTATAATCAATGACTGTCCCCCTGTCAAAACTGATGACGGCCTGCCGCTGTACGCAGTCTTTAAACTCTTCCGGCTCTTCAAAGAAAATCCGGTGCCAGATGAGAAAAGCATATACTGTCCAGATCTTCCGGCTGTTATCCGCCCTTCCCTCCTTATGGTCCTTAAGAAGTTTAAGCAGATATTCCGTGTGGAAATATGTACCGGCAATATCACCTGCGAAAGCCTCCTTTATCTTCCGATACCAGTCCTCCTCCCTGATCCAGTTGCGGATCGGCACCGGGAATCCAAGCTTCTTTCTTGAGGATACCTGCCTGGGAAGATAATCCGCAGCAGCTTTTCTTAAGATATATTTCGTCTTAAAATGTTTAAGCTTCATCCGTTTCGGAAGCCTTCTTGCCAACTGAAAGACATCCCAGTCCAGGAAAGGAACCCGAAGCTCCAGCGAATTTGCCATGCTCATCCGGTCAGCTTTCTTCAGAATATCACCCGGAAGCCAGTAACTAAGATCCACAGACTGCATCTGCTCAAAGTCCTTTAAATGCTCTGATTCGTCATAGATCTCTTCAAGCACTTTTGCCTCCTTTTTTATTGTGTTCCGCTTTAAGAGGCAGCGCTTCTCCTCCTCACGAAAAATGTACGCATTGCCGATATATCTTTCATTGACCGGAAGCGCCGCGCGCATAAGATATCCCCTGCCTTTTATGTGTTCCGGAAGCCGTTTAGCCAGCTTCGCCAGTTTTTTCAGCACACACTTCGGAAGCCAGTTTATGAGGCTTAACATTCCCGGTTCCCGGTATATGTTATATCCTCCGAATATCTCATCGGAGCCTTCTCCTGACAGTACGACCTTCACTTCCTCTGCCGCTCTCCGGGACAGGAAATAAAGGGCTACGGCAGATGCATCCCCGGATGGTTCATCCAGATAATACATCACCCTTGGAAGTGCTTCTTCAAATTCCTCTTTTTCTATATATTTACAGTTATTTTCCAGATGCAGGGTATCCGCCGCTTCCTTCGCATTCCCTGTTTCGTCATACAGGTCCCCCTCTCCGGAAAATCCTACCGTGAATGTCTTAAGGCATCCTGATATGGCGGCGATCAGACCGGAATCTACTCCGCCCGATAAAAAGCTTCCTACCTCCACATCACTGACCATATGCCTTCTTACCGAATGTTCCATGATATCCCGGACACTTTGCTGTACCTTCTTACTGCTCCCGTGTCCATCCGGCTTCAGAGATGGCTTAAAATACCGCACAACCTGAAGGATATGTTTTCTATAGGTGAGATAGTGTCCTGGCAGAAGCTGATAGATTCCCTTGAAAAATGTCTCCGGAAGCACGGAATACTGAAAAGAAAGATATTGATCCAGTGCGTCTTCGTTCAACTGACGCTCATACCCCGGGTACTTCAGGATGCTCTTAATCTCCGAAGCAAATACCAGCACTCCCCCGATCACTGCATAATAAAGCGGCTTTATCCCGAAAAAATCCCTGGCCGCAAAAAACTGATTTTTCTCTTCATCCCAGATAGCAAAGCTGAACATTCCCCTCAGCTTTAAGAGCAGGTCCGGGCCGAATTCTTCATATCCATGCAAAAGGACTTCTGAATCAGATGAAGACCTGAAAGTATGCCCCTTTTGGATCAGCATTTCCCGGAGGATCCAGTAATTATAGATCTCCCCGTTGAAGACAAGGGCTTTGCTTCCATCCTCATTGAACATCGGCTGCATCCCGGTATCCAGATCGATGATGCTAAGCCTCTGAAAGCCAAGCGCCGCTTCCTTCGAGATATAACTCTCGCTGCCGTCCGGGCCGCGGTGCTCGATCGCTTTCATCATCTCTCCCAATATCTTCTCCTTATCAGCTGTGTCTCCGATAATCCCGCATATTCCGCACATATTCATCTCTCCTCTTTTCCCCTGACAGGGTTTTGTATGCGCCTGCGCACTGGCACACCGGCTTTTTATGTTCCCTTATACCGGCATATTACCGGAAGAAATTCTCAAAAGTTCAATGAAGATGTATCGAAAATGTAAAATGTACATAAAATTACCGGCCCTTCATCCGAGGGCCGGCAATTTTGATCTCTTTGTTATTCTTTCTTTATTTCTTTTTTATCCTGATTCTGAACGTTGTTTTTTTCTTACTGCCGTCTTTTGCTGCGGCAGTGATTCTGACTGTTCCCGCTTTTTTCGCAGTCACCTTTCCCTTGGAATTGACCGTCGCGATTTTCTTGTTCGAAGATTTCCACGTGACTTTCTGATTTGCCGCAGTTGCAGGAGTCACAGCCGTTTTCAGCTTCTGCGTCTTCTTTGTCTTAAGATTCATCGACTTGCTCCCGGTGATCTTCACCCCGGAAACTTTTACCGCAGATCTTCCTGCCTTTAATCTGACCTTCGCGGTCTCCCCATCTACTGTCCTTGCAGTGACCGTAACGGTTCCGGCTTTCTTTTTCACCGACACCTTTCCGCCTGAAGTGACCGCTGCGATTCTTTTATCCGACACGGACCACGTGATCTTACTGCTCCCGTCTGCAAGGACTCTTCCCGCCTCATCGGTGACTGCCGCTTTGAAGGAATATTTTTTATTAAAAGAAGCTTTTAATACCGCATTATTTTTTAATCTCTGCCCCTTGAGGATAAGGGCTACCGATGTTTCAGAATCCGTTTCATCCGTGCCCGCAAGTCTCAGGACACTCTTACCTAACA
>CATLEM010000128.1 GCA_949916155.1 uncultured Dorea sp. | reverse complement strand
CCGGGAAGCGTCCGTCCTGCTGGCCTGCGATGACCCGGATTTGAACGAAAAAATCTTCCGTCTCGCCGAGCAGATCAAAAAAGATTTCTATGGAAACCGCATCGTGCTCTTTGCGCCGCTGTATCTTTCCAACTACTGCATCAACGGCTGCACCTACTGCCCGTACCATGCCACCAATAAGCATATCCCGCGGAAACAATTATCCCAGGAGGACATCCGCCGGGAGGTTATCGCGCTGCAGGATATGGGACATAAGCGGCTGGCTTTAGAGGCGGGGGAAGACCCGGTACATAACACCATGGAATATTACCTGGACAGTATCAAGACTGTCTATGATATCAAGCATAAAAACGGCGCAATCCGCCGCATCAACATCAATATCGCCGCGACTACCGTCAACAATTACCGTTTGCTGAAAGAAGCGGAGATCGGCACCTACATCCTGTTCCAGGAGACGTACCACAAGGAGAGCTATCTAACGCTCCATCCTACCGGGCCGAAGCACGATTATGACTACCACACAGAAGCTATGGACCGGGCCATGGAGGGCGGCATCGACGATGTAGGGATAGGTGTACTCTTCGGCCTTGACAAGTACCGGTATGAATTTGCCGGGCTTCTTATGCACGCCGAGCACTTAGAGGCAGCTTTCGGCGTCGGCCCCCACACCATCAGCGTTCCGAGGCTCAGAAACGCGGACGATATCGACGCAAGCGCATTTACCAACGGAATCGACGACGATACTTTCGCGAAAATCGTTGCCTGCATCCGCATCGCTGTTCCTTACACCGGCATGATCATTTCCACAAGAGAAAGCCAGAAGACAAGGGAACGGGTACTGCATCTTGGCATCTCCCAGATCAGCGGCGGTTCCAAGACCAGCGTGGGCGGCTACTGCGAGCCGGAACCGGAGGATGAAAAGTCGGAGCAGTTCGACGTTATCGACGGGCGGACCCTCGACGAAGTGGTGCACTGGCTGATGGAGATGGACTATATCCCAAGCTTCTGCACCGCCTGCTACCGGGAGGGAAGGACGGGCGACCGCTTTATGTCCCTTTGCAAAAAAGGACAGATCCAGAACTGCTGCCATCCGAATGCGCTGATGACACTGGAAGAATATCTGATGGATTACGCGTCTCCGGCGACAAAAGCGCTGGGGGATAAGCTGATCGATAAGGAAGTGCTGAATGTGCCGAATGAGAAGGCACGGCAGACTGTGCTGGAAAACCTGAAGCTGATACGGGAGAATAACCGGCGGGATTTCCGCTTTTAAAGGGATTGTTTATGAGTTTTCTAGTGCGGACGCGCCGACAGCGGCATATTCCACGTCACCACGCTTTCGCTCCGCAAAAAGCGTAACAGACACTAAGCTCGTGAAAAACCTCGCTAAGTGCTGACGCTTTTTGAAGGGTTCCTTTGGAATATGCCGCTGTCGACGCTGAGCGCTTTTGTCAAACTATAAATTGAACGGCGAGGGGGATACTGCCTTGATTTGTATTCTTGTAGGACTGGGAAATTTATCCATTAAATATGGTTTTGTTTATGAGGAGGAAGTTTTTTATGAGTTTGAATAATACGCCTGCCGCTGAGCGGGTTCATATCGGGATTTTCGGGCGGCGCAACGCGGGGAAATCCAGTCTGATCAATGCGCTGACAGGGCAGGATCTGGCAATCGTGTCTGAGAAGAAGGGGACGACAACGGATCCTGTCCTTAAGGCGATGGAGCTTCTTCCCCTTGGGCCTGTAGTGATGATCGACACGCCAGGGCTGGATGATGAAGGGGAACTTGGGAAGCTTCGGGTGCAGAAGGCTTATCAGATATTGAACAAGACGGATATCGCCCTGCTGGTTGTGGATGGATCTGCCGGGATGATCGAGGATGATACAAAGATCCTGGAAAGGATCAAGGCGAAAAAGATTCCTTATCTGGTTGTGTTTAATAAATCTGATCTCATACCCTCACAAAAGACTATCGAAGAGAAAATCACCGCCCTGAATGTCGATGGTGAAGATTTCCTGTGGGTCAGCGCCTTTAACAAGGCGCAAATTCATGAACTTAGAGAACGCATCGCGCGCCTGGTTCCCTCAGGCGAATCTGATCGGCATATTGTCCGCGACCTGGTTTCGCCTTTGGATTTTGTCGTTCTTGTGGTTCCGATTGACAAAGCGGCTCCCAAGGGGCGGCTGATCCTGCCGCAGCAGCAGACCATCCGAGATCTCTTGGATGCAGGCGCGGTGTCTGTGGTAACGCGTGAGACGGAGCTTGAAGATACGTTAAAAAAGCTTGGAAAAGCGCCTACTTTTGTCATCACGGACAGCCAGGCGTTTAAGACAGTAGCGCAAATTGTCCCTGAAGATGTGCCATTGACTTCATTTTCCATATTATTCGCAAGGTATAAGGGGAACCTTGAGCTGCTGGTGAATGGCGCAAAATCTATTGAAAGCCTTGAAGACGGCGATACGGTGCTCATCTCGGAAGGGTGTACCCATCACCGGCAGTGCGATGATATCGGCACGGTCAAGCTGCCGAACTGGCTGAAAAAATTTACGGGGAAAGAGCTGAATTTTGCATTTACCAGCGGGACGGAATTTCCGCTGGAATTAGATGAATACCGCCTCATTATCCACTGCGGCGGATGTACGTTAAACGAACGGGAGATGAAATACCGGATGAAATGCGCCGAAGACACAGGTATCCCTATGACGAATTACGGGACTGCGATCGCGTATATGAATGGGATACTTAAGAGAAGCCTTGAGGTTTTTAAAACGGCTTTATAGAGATACTATAATAAATCTGGCATTGCTTATTTATGTCAAAAACTCCCTGTCCCATCCTGAGTTCCAAGAGCAGACAGGGAGTTTTATTTATACTTTGCAAATATTGTAATAGCAGTAGTCATCTCCATCTCTTGAAAATTTGTTCCAGATTTAAAAATGCCAAAAGCCGTTCCCTTTCAGCGCGATCCCGGCCGCCATCAGCATCATTCCAACAAAAACGCAGCTCACCGAACACACCACCATCACAAGCAGTGTCCGCTGCTTCTCTCTCGGGAACAACCCCTTATCATATCCCGGCTGTCCTTTATGTATCAGGTAATTGCCAATATAGAGCAATACGACGCCGCTGCCCCCGTAAAAGGCCAGATACTGCCCCGCCGTGTAAAGGGGCATCTCCAAAAGCACGCTGCTCTCTTCCATAACAACGCTCAGATCTTCCATTCCATCCATCTGCGTAAATAACTGCAAGATATAGGAACAGCACAGCGATACAAAATTATTGACCCCGTGGAATAAGACGCTGTAAAATATATTCCCTGTCTCCATCAAAAGATATCCCATGGCAACCCCTAAGAAAAATGTAGGAAAGAACCGCCAGATGCTGCCATGGAACGCGCCAAACACAAAGGCCGTCACAAAGATAGGGATCCACTTGCTTCTCTGCGCCTTAAAAAGACTGTTGAAAACCACTCCCCGGAATACTGCCTCCTCACACACTGCCGGAGATATCACAACGATCACAAACGCGGCAGGAAACGGAACGCTCAGTATCGATGCGCTGAGCCCCTGGTTCACCTCTGACATCTGCCTGGGGAACATAAGCATCAGGATCATCGCGACAACCATTGTAACAAGCAGCGTTCCAAGCCACATGACAAGCGTTCCGAACACCTGGCATGCTTTTGGTTTCCGCACAGGGAATACCTTTCGGAAATCTCCGCCGGACACTGCCACCGTTCCAACCGAAAGCAAGAGCAGTATAAGCTCGCTGACAAGCGTCCCGTAAAAACCGAACCACATTCCAAGATATCTGCTGAATATAAAAAGCTCTCCTGCCACCAGTACGGCAAGGATGATCCCATGATAGATCTTCAGCGTTCTTTTTCCTCTTGTCATACGGTTATCCTTCCCATGATCTCGCCGATCGGAGCTGCTATCGTAAGCTGCGCCCCCACTTCTCTCGCTGTCGTGCTCTTGTTGATCACCGCCAAATGTTTCCCCTGGAAATAGTCGATAAATCCTGCCGCCGGATATACCACAAGGGAAGTCCCGCCGATGATGAGCATATCCGCTGCACTGATCGCCTGGATGCTCCTGTTTATCACATCGGAATCTAAGCCCTCCTCATAGAGCACCACATCCGGCTTGATGGTGCCGCCGCAGGAACACTTCGGGATTCCTTCGCTGTTCTTTACATAAGCGGCATCATAGAACTTTCTGCATTTCAGACAGTAATTGCGGTGGATGCTGCCGTGAAGCTCCAGCACATTCTTACTGCCCGCCGCCTGGTGAAGCCCGTCAATATTCTGGGTGATCACTGCAGTAAGCTTCCCCGCCGCCTCAAGCTCGGCAAGCTTTTTATGCGCCGCATTAGGTTTCGCGTCAAGGAACATCATCTTTTCCTTGTAGAACTCGTAAAAGCTCTCCGTCCTGTGTACAAAAAATGTATGGCTTACGATCTGCTCCGGGGAATATTTATACTTCTGCTGGTACAGTCCGTCCGCGCTCCGAAAATCCGGGATATTGCTCTCCGTAGACACTCCGGCTCCCCCGAAAAACACGATCCGCCTGCTGTCATCGATCATCTCCTGCAATTGTTTTACTTCCTGCTCATACATACCTTTTTCCGCCTCCTGCCGTAGTCCTGTGCAGACAGACAATCAAGCCGGCAGACTCCGCATGCTGAATATGCAGTTCTGCCGGCTGTCTTCTCTGCACAGCTTAACTCTGTTCACTATATTCTTTGAAAAATACCGTCAGGGCGTCAAGTGTCTTGAAAAGGACCGGGAGCTCCTCTTCATTGAGCTTTTCCTGTATCGCCGTCGTCATCTTGTGATGGTAATCCGCGTGATGATTATATGCCTTCACTCCCTTATCCGTCAGCTTGACAAATACGACTCTCCTGTCCTCTTCGCTCCGATAGCGCTGCACATATTTTTTCCGCACCAGGCTGTTCATGGCAGTCGTAAGAGACCCCACGGTGATATTCAGCCGTTTCGCGATAAAAGACATATTATGCCCTTCGCCGAGGCCGATCGCCTCGATGACATGCATATCTTTATTCGTAATATCCTTGAAATCTTCCGTGATGATCGCCTTGCCTTCCAGATCCCAGATCTCGTTGATCAGATTTACCAGAATAAAATTAATCTTCTTATATGCGTTATCCATACCGCTATCCTTTCATCTTGCCCATTGCCCTGATATAACCGGGTTTAGTTATACTACTGACATTATATCTCTTTTTTTTGCAAATGCATACAATTTCCTGCCGTTTACAATAATTTTTTTAACTCGTCCATGACTTCCTTTACCGTCTCGATCCGTTCCGCCTTATACGCGTTGGCGCCGCAGAACAGAAGGGCATCCTCCACTTCGCCCTTGGCCGCATGGATAAGCGCATCTGTGATACAGTAAGGAATCTGTGCGGGATTGCACCGGTGAAGGCACTTATGGCACGGGCTGTGGGGAATCTTTTCTCCTGCCTCAACCCGTCTGATCATCGCATTTTTGATGGCGCGCCCGGGCATCCCCACCGGGCTTTTCACGATGATGATATCCTCTTTCTCTGCGTTGATGTAGCTTTCCTTATACCGGATATCCGCGTCACATTCCTCCGTCGTCACGAATCTCGTCGCCGCCTGCACCGCGTCTGCCCCGAGAGAGAACGCTTCTTTTACCGCCTCCGGCGTGTCGATACCGCCGCCGAGAGCCGTAGGGATCTTCTTTTTATACTTCTTTTCATAATCCCTCACCACGGCAAGGATCCGCTTCACTTCCTCTGCATATACCGAAGGCTCGTCAAACTCCGTAAGCTTTTCCCTGGAAAAGCCCAGATGACCTCCGGCATGGGGACCCTCGATGACGAGAAGATCTGGGATGCGCGCATATTTTTTGTCCCAGTATTTTAAGATGACTTTCGCGGATTTCTCCGTAGAGACGATAGGCGCAAGCTTCACCTCTGCGTCGCCGACGATCCCCGGAAGGTCTGTGGGAAGCCCTGCGCCGGATACGATGATGTCCGTCCCGGCGTCCACCGCCTCCCGCACGTAGTCTTCATAATGACGCATGGCCACCATCAGGTTGAACCCGATGACGCCCTTAGGCGCGATGGCTCTTGCCTTATCGTATTCTTTTTTTATCGCCCTTAGGTTCGCCGCCTTTGTGTCCGTGTCAAAATCCGGCTCCCTGTAACCAATCTGGGCGGCAGAGATGATCCCTATGCCGCCCTCTAAAGCAACTGCCCCGGCAAGTCCTCCCAGGCTGATCCCGATTCCCATACCGCCCTGGATGATCGGTACTCTTGCTTCTATATTTCCCATTTTCAGTGGTTTCATTCTATTATTCTCCTTTTGTCTCCACGATAGACGTCCCAAGGCCATGTATTGCCGTGCAGGCACGTCATACATGGCCTTGGGCATCTTACATATTCCGGAAACGCATATAACGGTATTCGGTAAGCTCCTCTTCACTCATCCTTCCGTATTCTGCAAGGAATCTTGTCATCTCCTTTTTCAAGGGGCCGATTACCTGTTCAAAGTTTTTTGCCGAAAAATCCTGGGGTTCTTCAAATACCTTCTCCACGATTCCCAGTTTACAGAGATCTTTTGCAGTCAGACGCATCACCTCTGCCGCCTCTTTCGCCTTACTGCTGTCCTTCCACAGGATGCTTGCGAACCCTTCCGGAGAAAGAATGGAATATACGGAATTTTCCAACATCCACACTTCATCCGCTGTCGCCATGGCGAGCGCGCCGCCGCTGCCGCCTTCTCCGATAATGACGGAGAGCACCGGAACTTTAAGGGAGGACATCTCGTAGATATTTCTGGCGATCGCTTCTCCCTGTCCGCGCTCCTCGGCCTCTAAGCCACAGAACGCGCCGGGCGTATCCACAAAGCAGATGACCGGCCGATGGAATTTTTCCGCCTGCTTCATCAGGCGCAGCGCCTTGCGGTAACCTTCCGGGGATGGCATACCAAAGTTCCGCTCGATATTCTCCTTCGTGTTCGTCCCTTTCGCCTGGACGATCACCGTGACCGGGATTCCGCAAAACCTCGCCACTCCGCCGATCACCGCACGGTCGTCTTTAAAGAGACGGTCTCCGTGGAACTCGACAAAGTCCGTGAACAGCCGTCCGATATAGTCGCTCCCTACCGGACGGTCCTGCATGCGTGAGAGCAGTACCCGGTCCCAGGCAGAAAGCTTCTCCGTCTCCTTATTGTATCCGTCGCTGTCTGCGTCTTTCCCGTCTCCGTCCTGCTGTCTGCCGCCGCTTTCTCCGCCGGCAGCCGCCCCTTCGTCTGTGTCCCCGCAGTCATCTTCATTTCTTAATAATTCCTGTATCCTCTCCGGGCTGCAGCCGCTGTCCGCATGAAGCTTAAGGATATTGGACAACGTCTCTTTCAGTTCGCTCCTCTCCACGATCCCGTCAAGGAACCCGTGCTCTAGCAGAAATTCCGAACGCTGGAAGCCTTTCGGCAGCTTCTGCCCGATAGTCTGCTCGATCACCCTC
>CATLEM010000127.1 GCA_949916155.1 uncultured Dorea sp. | reverse complement strand
GGAAAAATCCTGTCAGAGATGAAAGGAGAGAATGTTTTATGAGCAGACAATATGATGTGATTGTTGTGGGGGCTGGAAACGGCGGACTGGCGGCAGGCGGTATTACATCAAAGAACGGGCTTTCCACACTTGTGTTAGAACGCCACAATATCCCCGGCGGTTCTGCGACAAGTTTCCGGCGTGGGAGGTTTGAATTTGAGACTTCCCTGCACGAACTGGCGGAGGTAGGGCCGAATCCTTTTGAAGGAACGGTGCGTCAGTTATTTGATGAGCTTGGGGCGAAGGATGTGGAATGGCATTTTGAGGAAAATGCATTTCGTGTCGTCCTGCCGGGAGAGGGAGGATTCGACGCAACCCTGCCGACGGGCGAAGAGGCTTTTGCGGACGAGATGGAACGGCAGGTTCCCGGATGCCGGGAAAGTGTAAAGGCAGTATTTGAATTGGGGCGGCATGCCATAGAAGCAATTCAGTATTTGTCGAAAGGAACGCCTGATCCGGCAGTCCTGCAGTCTGAGTATGCGGATTTCATGCGGATTGCGTCCCATACAACGAAAGAGGTATTGGATGCGCTGCATATGCCGAAACGTGCGCAGGATATCCTTGTGACGTACTGGTGTTATCTTGGGGCGCCTGCGGATCAGCTTGATTTTCTGTATTATGCGCTGATGCTGATCCTGTATGTGCAGCTAAGGCCGGCGATGCCGAAGATGCGTTCCCATGAAATGTCTCTTGCGCTGGAGAAGGCAATCCATGAGCATGGAGGCGAGATCTGGTATAACAGCGAGGTAGAGAGGATTCTGGTAAAAGACGGGAAAGCATACGGCGTTGCAGTGGACGGGAAAGAGATATACGCAGAGCATATTATCTGTAATTCTCATATGGGCAACGCCCTGTCCCGCCTGCTTCCGGCAGAGGAAATACCTGAAAAAATGCTGAAGCTTGCCAATGCGCGTGATATCGCATTGTCATTTGTTACAGTTTATCTGGGAATGAACCGGTCTGCAGAAGAACTTGGAATCCATGATTATTCCAATTTTGTGATTCCTTGTGCGGATTCCAGGGAGCAGTATAACCGGTGCTGCAGTATGGAAGACAGCGGATATGCGATTATGAACTGCCTGAATACAGTGATTCCAGAATCCTCACCGGAAGGGACATGTACCTTGTTCTTTACGACCATGTACTACGGTGATGTGTGGAAGGATGTAAAGCCGGAAGAATATAAAAAACTTAAGATAAAGATTGCGGGAGAAATCATTGAAAACTGTGAAAAGGCGCTTGGCATTACCTTGAAACCTTACATAGAGGAGATTGTGATTGCAGCGCCGCCTACGTTTGCAAGATACTTGATGACTCCAAGGGGAACGCCTTACGGATACCAGTTTGATATGTGGGATTCCATAATGATGCGGACGATGAATGTGGAAGCAGAGGAACCTATTAAAAATTTACGTTTCTGCGGAGCCTGCGGGGAGCGCGGGGACGGCTACAGCTCTGCTTATATTTCCGGTATGAATACAGGGCTTCGGACAGTCCGGGATGCAAAGGAGGGAAAGTGATATGTCAAAATCATACAATATTGATGCATTAGATCCGCTGCGTTTTATGGCGCGCATGGAAGAGCGGCAGAAAAGAATCGAGGAAGCGCCGGCAAAAGAGATTTCCTCGGAGTATGCGGTGAATAAGCTGGCTTATGCGCTGCATCCGCAGAAGCAATTCGTGCGGATTCAAAAAGTGATGGAACGGGATGCAGACTGCAAGAGTTTTGTGTTAGTGCCAGATGCGGAGAAAGGAACGGAAACCCTGGCCTATTTCAGCGCCGGGCAGTATCTTACCGTATTTCTTGACATTGAGGGGATGAAGCTTACCCGCGCTTATTCGATCTCTTCTTCCCCAAAAGAGGCATTAGAGGGAAGATATATGCTTACGGTTAAATATGTACAGGACGGGCTTGCTTCCAGATATATTCTGGACAACTGGAAAGAAGGGGATTCTGTAGAAGTATCGGCCCCGGAAGGGTTTTTTGAATATAATTCCCTGCGGGATGCAGGGACAGTGGTCGGCATAGCGGGAGGAAGCGGGATTACCCCGTTTTTGTCAATGGCGCAGGCAATCTGTGACGGAGACGAGGAATTGAACCTGATTCTTCTATATGGCAGCCGGGAAGCGGAGCATATCTTATTCAAAGAAGAATTTGACAGCATCATGGCAAAAACGAATCAGGTGAAAGTCATCCACGTACTTTCCCATGAGGAGAGGGAGGGCTACGAGCACGGATTTGTGACAGCGGATTTAATCCGTAAATATGCGCCGGAAACACCTTATTCCGTATTCTTATGCGGCCCTCAGCAGATGTATACATTTGTAGATAAAGAGCTTGAGAAGCTGTCTTTAGAGAAAAAATATATCCGTCATGAGCTGTTCGGGGAGATGCATAATCCAAAGGAAAAGGAAGATTATCCAGACGGCGCGCCGGAGACAATCCGTATTACGGTGACGGTAAGAGATGAGACAAGGACGGTAACCGGCTCGGCGAATGATTCGGTTCTTCAAATACTGGAGAAAAACGGAATCCGTGTTCCAAGCAGATGCAGGAGCGGAGAATGCGGGTGGTGTCATTCGAGGTTAATTAGTGGAAAGGTTTATATTCCAAAAGAGATTGACGGACGGCGTATGGCGGATTTGAAATATGGATATATCCATCCGTGCGCCTCTTTCGGATTGAGTGATCTTGAGATAGAGGTTCCGGCTGCAAAATAAGAGCCATAGCAGGATTCTCTAAATAAGCATGGTATTTTTTCTTCTTTTATGTATGAAATAATTGATATTTATAAAGAAATAGATTATATTATGTATGGAAATGACTTTAATTTTGAGATGATTCATATCAATAACAGGAGGAAATAAATCATGTACACTTATAAGACAGAAATCTTGACAGTAGGCACAAAATGGTTTTCCGACAAAGCAGATGCGAACGACACGGCTGCATTAGACCAGTTAATTAATGAAAGGGCTGCTGATGGGTGGGAACTTGTAACATACAATTATATGGCAACATCAATGCAGGTTAAAGGGGCATTTGTTATTACATTTAGAAAACAACAGTAATTCTCTATATGAGACAAATCTAGTCCGCAGGTATAGAGGGAGAAATATCGCCGCTGCTCTGGTGAAATCCCCGCCTGCGGCGCTAAATGTACTGAGAAAAACCCACACAAGAGAATATATAGAATAATTATGCCCTCTTTTAAGATAATATTTATCCAAATAAACGGGGCATAATTATTTAGTTAAAATAGTCTCCGGGCTTGTAGTGCGCGCCGATGCTTGTCCGGCAATTTTCAATTGACTCAATATCCCGCTCTCTGGCGTCATCCTGACGTTTTTCTGCAATGGCATGATAAATGTATTCAAAATCGTCAATCAATGCTTTCAGGTATCCAAGCTGAATATATACATTGCCGATGGAAAGATATACGGGCTTGAATGTGCGGAAAAGCAAGGGAAGGATGATATTTTTCCCTGCGATAGATATGGTGTGGTAAAACTGGAACAACAATTCTGCGGAGGATGTGTTTGAGTTGGCGGATTTCATTTCTTTTATGATTTCCGCAAGGGCGTCCAGATGTTCTTGTGATGCGTTTTGTGCTGCCAGTTCCATAGCATAAGGTTCGATGCTTGTGCGGAGCTGAAGAATCGGCTCTAAAAATTCAGGCGTAAAACGCCAGCTATTGTATTCCATGATAGCGGCAAGGACATCAACATTGCCATTTGCAATATAATCATCTACAAATGCTCCCTTCCTCGGAACAATACGAATAAAGCCTATGTCGGCAAGATGATTCAGGCCGCCGTTGATTACGGCACGGCTTACTTTCATCTTGCCGCTTAATTCCCGTTCGGTGGGAAGCCGTTCACCGATTTTTAATTCTCCGGAAAGTATGAGCCGTTCCATTTCTTTAATGAAAAGCTCTGTTAAGGAAGGGGTAACAAGTTCTTTAAATTCCATATCATGTAATCTCCTTTTATGCCGTTCATTATATCATATCTTATTTAGTGATTCAACAGATGCTGGAAAACCCGGGAGTCTGCCGGTTGAATGAAATAGCTATGGCAGCAGAAAGCCCAAAAAATTTTGTGCAGATCCTTGACGCCGGATGGGATTGTTTTCAAAAAACAGATATTTTCTGTCACACAGACAAAGAAGCATTGTCTAATTAAGTAGGAGGTAAAAACAGAAAGGATTTCATTACTATTTATGCCGCGGTTTGGCGGCGGATTGGAGATTTATATGAATGATAAAACAAATCTGGGAATTTATCAAAAAAGACAGGGATGAAAGGGAACGGATCGAGGGTGAAGAACTTTCGGATATTGGAAAATTTTCCCTGATCCTGCCGGCAAGGGTGATTGTCTATCTGACGGCAGAGATTACGAAAGCGAGTTTTTGGGAGTGAAAGAATTACATGATGCAGTCTATCACGACGAAAGGATAAAAGAGTATGCTCTGCAGCAGTTGAAGGAGGAGCGGAAGCAACTGATTGAGGCGCCGGTTCCGCCTCTTAGGACGGGTGAATTTCTTCGCATTTATCCGTTCCAGAACATGTTCTATGAATTTGTTCACCATGGTAATAAGATGGAATATAGAGCGGCAGTAAAACTGCTGAAAGAGATTGCTGATGAGAACAGGGAGGAAGGGAAGATTATCGAGAAAGCCAAGTATGCCTGGGATATTACGAGCCGGAATGTAACCCATAATGCGGGACGGCTAAAGTTGAAAAGATATTTAAGCGTTATGGCAAATCGTAAATTAAGGGAAAAATATTTTTATTTTTGAGAATAGTCTGCCACTTTAAAGAAAAAAATTCCTTTTGAAAATATTTATTTTTGACACATACTAACTGTGCAGTAAATTTTTTTGAAAGGAGTTTTTATATGTTTGAGAATGATCATTTGGCGATAGCGTCAGTGCCCCTGCAGAGCTGGGGCAGAGTATATGATGAAAATGAAGCCTTTTTTCACGGCACCGTTTTTCCCGAGCTGAACAAACCATTTTTTGCCGCAGAGGGAACAGGAAAGGCGGAAAAGGCGACGGCAGCGGGCGGGAATCCCGGTATGCAAAAGCAGGAGAACATGCTTTGGCAGATTCAAAAGGTCAGTTTTGTAGTGGATGATGTGCGCCTGTATCTTGATACCCATCCGAAGGACGCGCAAGGGTTAGCGCTGCTAAAAACGATGATAAAAAAGAGGAAGGAACTTCTGAAGGAATATGCTTTGCAGTTTTATCCCTTGACCCTGGATTGTATGGAGGATATCTATGAAAAAAATCCGGATTCAGAATGTTATTGCTGGCAGGAAGGCCCCTGCCCATGGGAAGGAGTGTGTGTATAAATGTGGACGTATGAAAAACGGCTTCAGTATCCCGTTAAGATCTCAAAGACCTGCCCGAAAACGGCGCAGCTGATCATTAGCCAGTATGGAGGCCCGGACGGGGAGCTGTCCGCGTCGATGCGGTATCTGTCCCAGCGGTATACCATGCCGGATAAGACGGTAGGCGGCCTGCTTACGGACATCGGTAGTGAGGTAGCAAAATGCTCCTCGCTACCGCCGTTTTTTTTACCGGGGTTTCCCGGTAATTCTGCCAGCATATAAGACCACTTGTAAGGGAGCAGGTTTAAGTAAATCTCGATATGCTCCCTGCTGTGGACAACAATCTTCTCCACAATGTTCCGATAAAAGGTATCGTCCTGCTTTTCTCCCAAAGCCAACGCCCGGATTGTAGCGGCGATGTCTGCCATCATTTCTTCCTGATTGGCCGTAATCTCTTTCTGCTTCTGGGCCTCCTTGATCCGCTGTTTCAGATTCTCCATGTCCGTATCATAACGCTCCGACATCCGGCGGTATTCGTCTTTGGAAATGTCCTGCCCCAAGTACAGATCAAGAAGCCGCTCCTTTTTCTCCGCAATCGTTTCCAGTTTTTGCTCCAATTTGCTAACGTCCATTTCTTCGCCTTCCGAAGCTGACAGAACCAGCTTGACGATTTCAACCAGATCGGAAATGAGCCGTTTCTTATTGTGCCGTAAATGCTTGATAACCATTTGAAGCATCAGCATAAAGTCCTCGTCACGAATCTGCTGGTTGACTGCACAGCCAATCTGATTGCCAACCTTATCCGTTTTCGGAAGTCCATGCTGGGCCGCCTCATAACAACGCCATGCCTTGTATTGGCTTCCGTCTTTTCGTTTCTTCGTTCTTGAAACAAACCGGGAACCGCAGCACCCACATTGAATTTTACCAGATAGACAATACCGGTTACTATGCTTCGCTTTCTGCTCAGGAGACGGAGAACGGCGTTCCAATTCTTTTTGTGTCCTCTCAAAAATCTCTCTGCTAATGATTGGTTCATGGTGATCCCGCAGGACAACATATTCCTCCTGGCCACGATTATATTTCTTTTCATGGCTCAAGTAATCAGGAGTATACGTCTTTTTCTGGATCAGATCACCACAATACTTTTCATTTCTAAGAACTCGCAGGATAACAACATTTGACCATTCTTTCATATGAGTAGAAGTCTCGATACCAGCCTCCCGCAATTCACGGGCGATTGTATATGTACCTTTTCCTTCCTCTAAAAACTTATGATAGATCAGCCGCACCGTTTCCGCGCCATCCTCGTTGATATAGAGCTTTCCGCCGCGAACGTCATATCCCAGCATATCGCGGCCAAATACAACTCCCTGCTCCATCCGGCGTTTCTGTCCCCATTTCACACGTTCGGAAGTCTTGCGGCTTTCCTCCTGCGCGATGGAGGCCATTATCGTCAGACGTAATTCTGCATCGGGGTCTTTTGTGTTGATATTGTCGTTCATAAAAAGAACATAGACGCCGATCTTCTTTAAATCGCGGGTGTATTGCAAAGTGTCCACCGTATTGCGGGCAAACCGGCTCACCTCTTTTGTGATAATCAAATCCACTTCGCCAGCTTTGGCCAGCCGGATCATGCGGTTAAATTCTTTCCGCTTTTTTGTACTGGTTCCTGATATACCTTCATCCGCAAAAATCTGTACCAGTTCCCACTCAGGATTCCGGTTAATATATTCACGGAAATATTTTTGCTGGCTTTCAAATGAGTTTGCCTGATCGTCTTTGTCTGTGGAAACGCGGCAGTAAGCACCTACCTTCAACATAAAATCAACTCCTTTTCAAAAAATCATGTTTATCGGGTGTTGATTTTATTCTATTTGTAATGCTTGAATCTGGCAATGATGCGGATTTTAAGAGAAACGGGCTGAATATTTTTGAACTACTTTATCCATACAAGCCTCAAATTGAGCCTGCGTCAATTTGCGGCTTTCCAAAAGAGAAAGTAAGATTGCCCGCTGAAAATTGATTTTAAAATCCTTACAATCCAGTTTGTCAATACCCGGCTGCTCCGAAGTTTCAAGAACATATTCCTCGTTTTTCATAGGCAACACCTCCCTAAAGGAATGTATGCAAATAGGTTTGTACGATATTATATTTTTGAACTTATAAAAACGGTCACACCGGTATGATTGGAGCCGCATAACATATCGCGGTAAATGCTCGGTGTGACC
>CATLEM010000126.1 GCA_949916155.1 uncultured Dorea sp. | reverse complement strand
ATGCCGTTGATCCCATTGCTTTTCGTGTAATGGTATAGGATACTTCCCTTCTCGGCATGCTCCAGTTTGACCTGTCTTCCTGACATATTTTACATCCCTCCTCCGACCAGCCCTTCATACTTAATGACTTTTAATTTGTGTCTATGTGATTTCTTAAATACAGTATATCTATTTTTCATAGTAAAATCAACTTTATCTGCAGGTGAGAGTATTTTATTTACTCTTATGCTACTGTTCACGCAGGATTTATCCCGTAACGATTTCTCTGTGGACAAAGCGGCAGAGATGATGATAGTATATACATGTGAAATGAAAAACCTGTCATGGAAGGAGGGCGAGCTTATGCTGCCTACAAGACAAAAGGCTGAAGAGATATTAGCGGAAGCAGAAAAATGCAATCCAGGGGCATGGGGGAATCACAGCCGGGTGGCTGCGCATTGTGCGGAGCGGATCGCGCGGGAATGCGGCGATCTGGATTCGGACAAAGCATATATCCTGGGGCTGCTTCATGATATCGGGAGAAAATTTGGCACAAGGCACCTGGGGCATGTGTCAGACGGCTACTCATATATGATGTCCTTGGGGTATGACGAAGCCGCCAGAATATGCCTGACACATTCTTTTAACAGACAGACAATTGATGATTATATCGGAAAGTTCGACACTACAAGGGACGAACTGAACATGATCAAGGATGCCCTGGACGGGGTTGAACTGGATGAGTACGACCGGCTGATCCAGCTGTGCGATTCGATTGCCGGAGTTGGGGACGTGATGGATATCGAAGAGAGAATGAAGGATGTAAAAAGAAGGTATGGCGCCTACCCAGAGAAAAAGTGGGACCGTAACCTGATGCTGAAAAAACATTTTGAAAAAAAGATGGGGAAGGATGTCTATAGTGTGACTAAGAAGGATGTCCATTAACAGGAGGATGGATGATGATATTAACGACAGAACGATTAGTACTGAGGCGTTGGACCGAGGCAGATGCACAGAGCCTTTACGAATATGCAAAAGACCCTGATGTGGGACCGGTAGCAGGATGGAATCCCCACAAAAATGTAGAAGAAAGCCTCGAAGTTATAAAAACAGTATTTACAGGTGCTGAGTGCTATGCAGTCTGTGAGAAGAAAAATAATGTGGCTATCGGTGCGGTTGAGTTGAAGCTTAATGGCTTTACGGATATGACCGAACGCGAGGATGAGTGTGAATTGGGATACTGGATCGGAAAACCATACTGGGGGCAGGGGTATATACCAGAGGCCTCTTCAGAGCTTCTGCGCCGTGCTTTTGAAGACCTGGGGATGACTACGGTCTGGTGCGGCTACTATGACGGAAACAGTAAATCAAAGAGAGTGCAGGAAAAACTTGGCTTTCTTTACCATCACACCTGTGATGAAGTGCCTGTGCCGCTGTTGAATGAAATAAGAATAGGCCATACCAACTATCTGACAAAAGACCAATGGCTGTTAAATACGCATTAGTTTAGTTGCTGTAACTTGCCGAACAAACATAAATCGATCCCTGCCACAAGAAGCAACTCCTGCGGCAGAGATCGATATAACAAGCGTCTTTTTTACTCAATACCCGTCACCTGATAATCCTGGTCTTCCACTGTCTTTTTCAGCACATCGTCGGAAACTTCCGCGTTCAGCGCTACCACTGCCGTTCCTGCCTCGTGGCTTACCACTGCCTCGTCCACTTCCGGCAGCGCCTCGAGCACCTTCTTCACCCTTGCCTCACAGTGCCCGCACATCATTCCTTCGATCTTCATTGTTTTCTTCATGGTTACATCCTCCTTAGATTTATGATTTTCTTTCAGTTCAAACACTGACACACCAATCGCCGCTTTATTCTTTATCTTTTTATCTCTGCCGGCATCGTGCATCTTAACTAAATTGAGCCGCAATGCGTTGGTCACCACGCAGAAACTCGACAGGCTCATGGCCGCCGCTCCGAACATAGGGTTTAGTTTCAGGCCAAACAGCGGATACCACACCCCGGCCGCCAGCGGGATCCCGATGACATTGTAGAAAAATGCCCAAAACAGATTTTCATGGATATTCTTAAGGGTCGCCCGGCTCATCCGGATAGCCGCCGGGACGTCCCGTAATCTGCTCTTCATCAGCACCACGTCCGCCGCGTCGATGGCGATGTCCGTCCCCGCCCCGATAGCGATACCCATATCCGCACGGGTGAGGGCCGGCGCGTCGTTGATGCCGTCGCCCACCATGGCAACCTTCCCTTTCTCCTTCAGGGCGCGGATGACGCTTTCCTTGCCGTCCGGCAGCACGCCGGCGACTACCTGGTCAACGCCTGCCTGCTCTCCGATAGCTTTGGCCGTGCGCTCATTGTCCCCCGTCAGCATCACCACATGGATACCCATATCCTGAAGCTCTTTTACCGCCGCCGGGCTGTCTTCCTTGATCACATCCGCCACGGCAATGACCCCTAAGAACGCTCCGTTTTTCCCAAAAAACAGCGGGGTCTTCCCCTGGCCGGAAAGGTTTTCCGCCTTCTTCTCTATCGTCTCTGGAATCTTTACCTGCCCGGAGATGAACTTCTGGTTCCCGCCAACCAGCGTATCGCCGCCAAGTCTCGCTGTCAGCCCGTTTCCCGCGACCGCGCGGAAGTCTGTCACGTCTATATGTTGCGCCGCTCCTGTATTCTCTGCCGCCTTCACACATTGCGCCGCTTCTGTATTCTCTGCCACCTCTGTACGCTGTGCCGCTTCTGTATTCTCTGCCGCCTGCCTGGAGCGCAGAAAATCATTGATCTCCTCGAGCCTCTCTTCGCCCAGTGCCAGGACAGCTTTCGCCAACGGATGCTCGCTCTTTTTCTCCAGCACGTAAGCGTAAGCGAGAAGTTCTGCCTCCGTCACGCCATCTACAGCGCAGATGTCCGTCACCTCCGGCTCGCCCCGGGTGATAGTCCCAGTCTTATCCAGCGCCACGATCTGCATCTTGCCTGTCTCCTCCAGGGAAACCGCAGTTTTAAAGAGAATCCCATTTTTCGCACCCATGCCGTTTCCCACCATGATCGCCACCGGCGTAGCAAGCCCCAGCGCGCAGGGACAGCTGATCACAAGAACCGAGATCCCTCTGGCCAGCGCAAAGCCGATCCCCTGTCCGGCAAGCAGCCAGACGATCGTAGTCAGGACAGCGATACCGATGACCACCGGCACAAATACGCCGGATACCTGATCCGCCACCTTGGCAATGGGCGCTTTCGTGGCCGCCGCGTCGCTGACCATCTGGATGATCTGGGACAGGGTCGTATCCTCGCCCACCCGCGTAGCCTCGCACCTTAAAAACCCGGACTGGTTTAACGTCGCCGCCGACACCTTATCCCCCGTCTCCTTGTCAACCGGGATGCTCTCCCCGGTAAGCGCCGCCTCGTTGACCGCGCTGATGCCCTCCAGGACGATACCATCTACCGGTATATTTTCGCCGGGACGCACCGCGAAAATGTCTCCTTTTTTCACCTGCTCAATGGGCACTTCTCTCTCCGACCCATCCTCCACAAGCACCGCCGTCTTCGGCGCAAGCCTCATCAGGCTTTTTAATGCGTCCGTGGTCTTTCCCTTGGATCTTGCCTCCAGCATCTTTCCTACGGTGATCAGCGTCAGGATCATCGCCGCCGACTCGAAGTAGAACTCATGCATGTACGCCATCACCCCGTCCATATCCATCCGCATCTGTGCGTCTGTCATGGCAAATAAGGCGTATGTGCTGTACACATAGGAAGCCCCCGCACCTAACGCTACAAGTGCATCCATATTGGGCGCCCCGTGGATCATACTCTGAAAACCGTTTATGAAAAACTTCTGATTCACCACCATCACGGCTGTGGTGAAAAGGAGTTGCAAAAGCCCCTGAGCCACATGGTTCTTTGCCAGGATCTCCGGCAGCGGCCACCCCCACATCATATGTCCCATAGAAACGTACATCATAGGGATAAGAAGACAGAGGGACGAGATCAATCTCTTTTTCATCTTCGGCGTCTCCCGGTCCTTAAGCATATCGTCCGCCGCCTCCATGCCCTTTGCCCGGCCGGATGCGTTCCCCGCGTCCCCCCGGCCGCCCTTTTTCGCTGCGCCGTATCCGGCATCCACAACCGCCGCAATGATCTCCTCCGCGCCGGCCTCCCCCTCCACTCCCATGGAATTGGTAAGAAGGCTCACCGAGCAAGAGGTCACGCCAGGCACTTTCGACACCGCCTTTTCCACCCTTGCGCTGCAGGCGGCACAGCTCATGCCTGTCACTGTAAACTGTTCCATATCTCTACTCACCTTGATTCATCTTATTCTCACAAAACATAAATCCCGCATCCATGCGGCAATGCATCACATAATCTGCAAAACACCTTGCGGATCACTTCATCAGCTTCTGCAAAGTCGCTACAAGCTCATCGATGGTCTCCTCTTTCCCCTGCCGGATATCCTCTGTCACACAGGTGCGGATGTGATTGGCAAGCAATACTTTATTGAAGCTGTTGAGAGCCGCGTTAATCGCTGAAACCTGCACTAATATGTCTGTGCAATAGACGTCCTGCTCCACCATCCGCTTGACCCCCCGAACCTGGCCTTCAATCCGGCTTAAACGGTTTATCAGGTCACGGTATTCCTTCTCCGATCGCTCCTTTGTCTTGGCGCCGCAACATTCCTTTATCTCTTCTGTCTTATTGAGTTCATCTGTCTTATTTAATTCATCCATACGTGTCCACCTTCCTTAAACTATGATTACCTTTCCCAAATGTTACGCTTATTATATACCCAAGTTAGGTATATTGCAAGTGTTTTTTTGCACATACGGTTTAAAATCTTGCTTTTGCTTATTGGTGTTAAAAAATTTTTCTCATATAACAAGTAGAATCATTCCTCATTTTTAAGACTCTCAATCCCGTTGAGAGTCTTAAAAATGAGGTCTCTTCACCTTTCTATCCAATACTTCCAGATAAAAATTCCTCTTATTCATTTCCGCCTCCCGAATTTTTCAAGAAAGAACACCTGTTCCTTGACATTTTTTTGTTTTATGGTATTATTTACTTAACATCTCCCTCAGGCCTCTGTGGAAACACACGCACACTTGAGGGCGTTTTGTTTATAAGGAGCAATGATATGGCAGATAAGGATTTTAAGACAATTGAAGAACAGCTGGAAATCCTCCGTTCGCGCGGTCTCACCATCAACGATGAGGCCCCGGCAAAAGATTTTCTGCTCCGCAATAATTACTACCGGATCAGTGGCTATTCGCTGACTCTCCGTAAAAACAATATCTTTTTCAAATCTGCAACATTCCAGAATATTGTTGATATTTATCACTTCGACCATGAACTCAGACACGTCATCCTCCAATATCTTGAAGTGATCGAAGTGCAGATGAAATCCGTATATGTTTATGAATTTACAAAAGTTCACGGTCCTGATGGCTACCTTGACCATAACTTTTTTACTAACAAAGCCAAACACAAAGAAATTATCACCAAAGCAGATCAGCAGAAAATGAGCCGCCTCCCCCATGAAGCCTATCTGAAACACTTTGTGAATGATCTGCAACAGGATATTCCTTTATGGGCATATGTTGATTTATTTACCATATCTGACATCTCATTTTTCTACTCTATTTCTGAGCAACCCATCAAGGATGCTGTTGCCCATACCTTTGGCCTGACTATGAACAAAGGGGCTTCCATCCTCGGGAGCTACATGCACAGCATGACAATCGTCCGCAATCTTTGTGCCCACGGAAGCCGGATTTATAACCGCCTTTTTGAGCAGAAGCCTTCCCTCAATAAAAGGGAAAAAGCACTGCTGATAAGGAACAGTAGCGGAAATATTGACAATGCACATTTTTATGGTTTCCTGCTCGTCATGAAACGCCTGCTCCCTGCCGATAAATTTAATGAAATGAAACAATCCATCATTGCATTGACAAAAAAATATCCCTTTGTCCGGATGGATTATTATGGTTTCCGCAATGACTGGCAACAAAAAATATAATAATATCTCTATTGCGACATATACTATCTAGGACTTCTCCCACGAGCCGGTATCCAGCGCAATACGGTGGGCGGTCTGGAGCCGGGGTACTTCCCCGGCTCTCTTGCAAGTATTTTTTACATATACCATTTAAAATCTTTCTAAAGATCTGCTTTTATCTTCTCAATCAATTCCAGATCCGCCGGCAGCCAATCCACGCTGTCCAGTTCCTCCCGCGAAAGCCATCTTGCCGCCTCATGCTCTTTCAGCAGCAAATCTCCGGAACGAATCCTGGCCCAGAAACAGTCCATTGACAGATGAAAGGAAGGATAATCGTATTCAATACATCCAAGCCTCTCTCCCACTGAGATCTCCACATCAAGTTCCTCTTTTATCTCCCGGATAAGCGCATCTTCCGGCGTTTCCCCATGCTCAACTTTTCCTCCCGGGAACTCCCAGCCATCTTTAAATTCGCCGTATCCGCGCTGGGTTGCAAAGACCCGGTCACCGCTTCGCATAATTGCCGCGACTACTTTTACCGTTTTCATAATTCTCCCTTTCCCCGACAAATTTTATCCTATGATATACTGGTATATGTCATCTTGCACTGGCGTATCCAGTATCCACTCAATCTCAACTGCCGTCTTTGTCGTATTTGCCATACAAAATTCTTCCGCCTTCCCTGACGCACTCATCCTGCCCAGATAATAAAATTCCTTTGAAATCTTATCGTCCTTATTTTTCCGCACAAACAGATGTACATCTATTCCCCGTTCCTTGGCGTACAGGAAATTCTGGACATCATCCGATTGTAATGTTCTTCCGGATTTGGAAACAGCGATTAACGTAGACGCATTGATAAAATGGTCCTCATATTTTGTTGTGTCACTGATATCCTCTGCTTTATCATAATTGATAAATACCGGAAACGTCTTCGTCTTCTTATCGTATTTGTATCCTCCGATATTTAACGGCACTTCGTTGTGCTCCCAGTTTAAAAGACGGCAGGCATCTTCATACGTATATTTTTGATACAGCACAAAATTCGTATCCTGATATCTGCTGCTGTAATTCGTCCTATATCTGTAAACGCCAAACTCGATCAGTTCCTTTATCATCCTATAGAAATCAGGATTCCGTAGCATTTTATCAAAACTGCCGGAAATGCCGTATTCTGAACCTTCCTCCTCGATAAATACACAGGAATCATATGTTTTCTTCCCTGAACCGGAAGGAAATTCATTTGACATCATGTTCACTATATTTTTGTCAGCGGACTCATTCATAGATATACCGTAGTTCTCCCGCAAAGAGTTCCTTAATCCGCCCAAAACTCCGTGCCGGTACTCTATGAGACGGTTCAGCAGTTCCAATTCATGAATTCTCTTCCCAGACGCCAGCTTCTTGGAGATAAACTCTACAACCTTCTCTTCCTCCGGCGATAAGCGAATATCATATTCTTTTTCATATTTGACAAGAAATTTATAATAAGAACCCAGACTACTATTGTCAAAAATACGGCACACATCCATCTCCCCGTACTCATCAAAGTCTTTCAGCGCCGGTATCCTTCCAAGCTTATATTTTAAATTCGTATAATTTTCCCGAATCAGCTTGATATCGCTGAAATTTGCAGAATCAATGGTTGCAAAAATCCGCTTTCGACTGATCTCGTCAAAAAGAACTGTGGAGAGTCCGGGAATCACGCGGCCGCCCTCCATCACGTA
>CATLEM010000125.1 GCA_949916155.1 uncultured Dorea sp. | reverse complement strand
ATAGAATCCCCGGCACTCTTTTAAATACACATCTATATAGCTTCCGATCAGCTCCTTACTGCCCGGAAAATGTACGAGCAGATTATTGCTCAGCCTTCCTGTGACCATCGAAGGATCCTGCTCGCTTACCGCTTCGGTGAGAACTTCCTGGACCGTGCCTTCATGTACGGCACACACCTCTCCGGCAATGGTCTGCACCTCTTTAAGCAGACGGTCAAAACGGTCTTTGACTACATCTTCCGGAACCTGATCTTCCATAACGGCTGCTGGCGTTCCCGTCCGCTTAGAATAGATAAAAGTAAAAGCGCTGTCATAACGGACTTTTTTCACCACGTCCAGCGTCTCTTTAAAATCCTCCTCCGTCTCCCCCGGGAAACCAACGATGATATCCGTCGTGAGGGAAATATCCGGCACCGCCTGCCTAAGCTTTGCCGCAAGCTGAAGATACTGTTCTTTTGTATAGCGCCGGTTCATCTTCTCAAGTATCCGGGTACTTCCGGACTGCACCGGAAGATGGAGATGCCGGCAGATCTTTTTCGACTTTCCCATCACTTCGATCAGCTCGTCAGACAGATCCTTCGGATGCGAAGTCATAAACCGGATTCTCTTTAGTCCCTCGATCTTTTCAATCTCTGTAAGGAGCTGTGCGAAGGATACCGGTTCATCTAAAGTCTTTCCGTAGGAATTGACATTCTGCCCAAGGAGCATGACTTCTGTCACGCCGTCCGCAGTGAGGCGTTCTATCTCCCGGATGATCGCCCGCGGATCACGGCTCCTTTCTCTTCCCCGCACATACGGAACAATGCAGTAGCTGCAGAAATTGTTGCAGCCGAACATAATATTCACGCCGGATTTGAAAGGATATTTTCTTTCGTTCGGAAGATCCTCCACAATCTTATCTGTATCCTTCCAGATGTCAATGACCATCCGCCCTGCCTCAAACCGTGCGGCCAAAAGCTCGGCAAATTTGTAGATATTGTGGGTTCCGAAGATAAGGTCGACAAAAGAATAGCTTTTTTTCAGTTTTTCCACGACTTCCGGCTCCTGCATCATGCACCCGCAAAGCCCGATCATCATATGAGGATTTTTCTTCTTCCGGGGCTTTAGCTGCCCAAGCCTTCCGTACACCCGTGTGTTGGCATTTTCACGGACTGTACACGTATTGTAGACGACCAGATCCGCTTCGTCCTCATGACTCTCTATGTAGCCGATGTTTTTTAAGATTCCCCGCAGCTTTTCAGAATCCCTTGCGTTCATCTGACAGCCGAAAGTCGTCACGCACGCTTTAGGCACCCGCTTGTTTTTCTGTTCAAACTGCCTGACCCGATCCCGGCATTTTGCCATGAAATAGTATTGTCTTTCCGGTTCCTCTATGGGTGGTTCCACGTTGATATCTATTTTATCTAAATCAATTTCCTGATACATTTTTCTTGACTTTTCTCTCTTTCTGTCATATAAGCAAAATAAAGAATGGGTTTTTAAAGGATACCTGCTCATTACACAAACTGGTTCTTCACATCGTTATATTCAAAATTAATCCCCCGCAGTGCAGCGATGATCATCTCTTTCTCCACACATTTATCCTCGCACAGCGCGTCCAGAGAAGCATAATAATCACGAAGCTCTGTATTCACCACGCTCAGCATCAGCACCGGATCTTTCGGTAAATTTTCCATCTTATTTTCTCCATCTCCTGTTTAGTATTCGATCTTCTCGGTAAATATCATATTCATCCTGCAGTCATACTCTTTTGCCGGGATCTTATCCACAAGCTGGATATCAAAAGCAATCCCGATCTTTTCAAGGTTAGGATGAGCCCTGAGATACCGGTCATAGAAACCTTTGCCGTACCCGATCCTGTTGCGCCTGCGGTCAAAAGCAATTCCCGGAACGATGGCAAGACCGTCCCTTCCGGATGCCTTCACACCCTTGCCGGAGGGCTCCAGTATCCCGAAAGTCCCCCGCACAAGCTCCTTTTCAGACTCCACAAGGTAAAATTCCATCTCACCGTCCGCTACTCTCGGCAGCCAGACATCCTTCCCAAGCCGCCATGCCTCATCGATAATATGTTCTGTGCCGGCTTCTCCGTCAAAGTCCATATAACAGTAAAGATCTGTCGCTTCCCTGAAGCTGTCGCTGGCAATGACCTTCTGAGCGATGATATCTGTTGCCGCCTGCCAATCATCTGCGCTGATCCCGGAGCGGAGTTTACGTATCTGTTCCCTAATTTCCTGTTTTGTTTCCAAATTTCTCACCTAAATCTGTAATACTTCCATCAGCTTCCTTTATGGAAATGTTATTAAGCTGGCCTCTTAAGCTGCGTTTGAAAGAATCGATATATTCTCTCCTCAATATCTGCTGCTCTTTAAATTCAGCTTCTGTCAGACCTTTCTCTTTCGCTTTGTGGTACAGTTCATTAATACGTACTATCTTTTTTTCATCCATTACCCTGTCCTCTGCATGTATATTAAAAAAACTTTTCTTATCTTACACTAAAATCTCTCCAAAGTCCACTGTTATTTTCTTCATTCCCGTCTAGCTGGAGTAATTTTCAAGAAAACCATAGAGTTCTTCCTGGGTCGCGATGTATTTTCCGTTTACAAGCTCCTCCCGGATCGTCTCAGGGAGCTCTTCGCAAAGAATATCCGTATATTCATAAGCCGTCTTCTTATCGCTTAAGAATACAACCACATATCCATTCACCTCTTTCAGATAATAACAGTCCTCCTTCAGGGCATGCCCGTCCGCTGTCACAGTCTTTTCAGACTGAGCCTTTTTTACTTCCTCGGCAGCCTCCAGCCTGGCTTCCATACGTTTTCTCGCTGCCCGGTAGCTGTACTGGGAAGCACAGGTAACTGCCAGCGCCAGGATAAGCATAACCGAAAGAAATCCGATCCCGTATTTATTCCTCATAATGCCAACTCCTTTTTTCATAAGTATTGGCAATTCAGGACAATTTATTCAAAGGAACGGTTTATCCTGCGTTTTCCGAACTATTTTAATGAAATAAATGAACTTTGCGGCAAATCTTTGCAAGCATGGCGCCTTTCGGCATCTCAAGCATCTCGGCTTCTGTTATCCCTCTCATCAGGACAAGGCCGGCACCGTATACGGCGACAGCCACCGGCAGAGCGATAAGCGTCGCGATCTTCGCTCCCGTGATCAGCTTAAAAAGAGAATACGTTCCGAGCGCTGCGGCTCCCATGACCGCAGATGCCAGAAGCGGGATCCAGAAAGTCTTCTTCTGCTCCTGCACATAACCAATCTTCTGCCGGAGCGCATGGGAATTCAGCATGGACGCGCAGGCAGCAAATACGATCTTGCTGACTACGACGCCATATATTCCCCATTGGAATACTACCATCATGATAAAAAGCGACACCATATGTACCACGATAGAGATAGACGCGCTTTTTACCGGAACCATCATATTATCCAGTCCCTGATGCACCGCATTCGTCACTGTCGACAGACAGTAAAAAATGACAGAAACCGCACCGATCTGCAGCATCTTCGCGGCCACGTCATTCTTTTCCGTAAAAAAGATCAGATCCAGAAGCGGCTTCGCCAACACCATAAGCCCGACAGAGCTGGGGATAGCGATCAGCATATTGAACCGCACAAATGTGAAGATCTTACCGTTCACCTGTCTTTTATTCCCGGATTTCACCGTGGCCACAAGACTCGGTACAAGAGACGCACCGAGGGCGTTGGAAAACGCTAACGGAACATTGATAAGCGTATCGTATTTTCCGCTCAGAATACCCAGAAGGCCTGCGTAATCGCTTTCCGCATGCCCCTGTGCGGACATGATCTTTCCAAACATCGCATTGTCAATGACACCGCTCAGATTATAGACGGTAGAACTTAACAGGACCGGGGCAATCGTATATAAAAGCGCTCTGAAGATATGCTCGTAGCTTTCCCGCCGTCTTGTCCGGTCTCTGCGCCTCTGCCTTTTCATCACTCTCTGGTATACTGCAAAGATAAACATCAGAAACAGCAGGGCGGATAATGCTCCGGCCACCGTGCCGAGAGTGCCGCCGACTGCCGCCATTGCAAGAGAAAAGTCATCTCCCTTCTTTGCAGCCTTCGCCATCTTCAGCAGCAGATAGGCACCTAAAATACTGACAGCCGCATTGACGATCTGCTCTAATACCTGCGAGATCGCCGTAGGTATCATCGATTTGTTGCCCTGGAAGAATCCGCGGAACACACCGAGCACCGCGACCACCAGGATACACGGCGCCAGCACTCTGAGCGCATAGGCGCTCAGCTTCATCGCCATAAGATGCGTGGCGATAAAATCAGCCCCGAAAAAGATAAGAAGGGCAGCCCCGCCGCCCACCGTAAACGCAAAAGTGAGGGCAATCCTGAACACTTTGTGGGCATTTCTGTACTGTCCGGTGGCATTTCTCGCAGAGACAAGCTTCGACACTGCAAGAGGGAGGCTGTAGGAGGTCAGTGTCAGTGCGATCGCATAAATCTGAAATGCCACTCCATAATATCCCATACCTTTATCGCCGAGAATATTAACAAGCGGAACTCTGTACACTGCCCCGATGATCTTCGTGATCACTCCGGCAATTGCAAGAAGCGAACCTTGTACAATAAATGACTTGTCTGAATTTTTCTTAACTTTAGCCATAATTTGACTCCATCTAAGTATTATTTATCCCGGATTCCTTCGCTTTATCTCATTCCCTTGAGATCCTGAGGTTCTCAAGGATCTCCCGCTGCATCCGCTCCATCAGAAGACGTTCTCTGTCGTCGATATGGTCATATCCCGTAAGATGCAGAACAGAGTGGGTGATCAGAAAAGCATATTCTCTCCTGACGCTGTGGCCGTACTCTTTAGCCTGGGAAAGCACCTTCTCCTTGGAGATGACGATATCCCCCAGCATAAGCTCCCCGCTCTCCGGGTTGAAGCAGTCATCCCGTTCCTCAAGGAAAGCAAACTCTCCCGCTTTCCCGTAATCTACCATCGGAAAAGACAGCACATCTGTCGCCCGGTCCGTCTGTCTGAACTCCCTGTTCATCTGCCTGATCTGTTCGTCCTCAGTAAGAAGCAGGCTAACCTCGGCTTCATAAGGACACCCTGTGTAATCAAGGGCCGCTGCGATAACCTTCTGCGCAAGAGCCTCACATTCAAGAGGGAGCACCGTGCTTCCCTCCTCCTCAAAATTCAGTGTCATGATCTTCTCCTCTGTTTTTTCCTCTTATTCTTCTCCGCATTGCTCTCATAGGCTTCATAAGCCTTCACGATCTTTTGCACAAGCGGATGCCGCACTACATCCTTGCTGGTAAGGCGGCAAATGCTGATATCCTCAATATTCTTTACTACCTTTACCGCCACATCAAGACCGGAAAGCTGCCCGGGCGCCAGATCCTTCTGCGTCTCGTCACCGGTGATAACCACCTTGGAGCCGAACCCGATCCGGGTAAGAAACATCTTCATCTGTGCCGGGGTCGTATTCTGCGCCTCGTCAAGGATGATAAAAGCATTGTCTAGTGTCCGTCCCCTCATATAGGCAAGGGGCGCCACCTCGATAAGTCCTTTCTCCGAATTTTTCAGAAAGCTCTCCGCCCCCATGATCTGATAGAGGGCGTCATAGAGAGGCCTTAGATATGGATCGATCTTGCTCTGCAGGTCGCCCGGAAGAAACCCCAACTTCTCTCCTGCCTCGATAGCCGGGCGGGTCAGGATGATCCTCCCCACCTCGTTACGTTTAAAAGCGGTGATCGCCATAGCCATGGCAAGATATGTCTTCCCCGTGCCCGCCGGTCCAAGGCCGAATACGATCATCTGCTTTCTTATGGCATCCACGTAATTCTTCTGCCCTGCAGTTTTCGGCTTTATCGGCTTTCCTGCCAGAGTATGGCAGATGATATCCTTATCGATCTCAAGAATATTCTCCTCGCTGTCCTCCATGACGAGCGATAATACATAATCTACGTTCTGTTCCTGTATGATATTCCCTCTCTTTGACAGTTCGGTAAGCTGTGAGAGCACGCTCTTCGCTTTTTCCACTCTCACGCCTTGCCCCATGATCTTGATCGTTCCGTTCCTGGCGATAAGCGTCACATGGAGGGTACGCTCGATCTTTTTCATATGCGCATCAAACTGTCCGAATACATTCCCTTCGTGATCCGCCGGAATATCAATGACTGTCTCCATCATTCCCATTCCCTTAATCTCCTGTCTCTGGCTTTTTTTCCTCTCCTGTCTTTGCCTCTTTTTCTTCTGCCAGCTTTGGAATCTCAAGAAGCTTTGCTTCTTTCTTTTTACCCACCGGCATCCTGACGGTCAGTTTCCCTCTGGCCGCCGATTCATTTTGTCCTGTGTATATTTTAACATCATTCTCAATAATTTCTACCCCCTTTTTCTCCAAATCTTCACAGTATCTGATATATCTCTCTGTAAGAATCTGCTGAATCTCACTTTTTTCACGCTTTTTTTCATGCGGCTTGTAGGGAGCTGCCTCCCGGATACTCCAGTATACCGGGAAAAAGAAATTATCAAAGATCTTAAGCTGCCGCTGCTCTCCGGTCATGGTAAAGTGCTCATAATCATTTTTTATCCCGCCCAGAGTAAAAGTCATCCTGCCTACCTTCAGGCTGCATTCCCGGCGGAATACATCCGATCTTTCTTTCTCCGTGCGGGTATTTTCACACTTATCTTCATATTTCAGCACCGTTTTTCCGACGATATCCGCATCCGAGACATGGTACTGATACCCCACTACCTCACCCGCATCATTGTTCACCGGAATCTGTCCGGACACCAGCACATCGCCCTTTTTCACCTTCGCCCCGATCTTGGTCTGCAAAAGGCCGTTCCGGACGATGGCGCTCTCTATCGTACATTTTCTGTCCGCTACTATATCTACCGGCTGCCCATTATCCGCAATATTTTTTTCACTCTCTTTTGAAGCACCGTCCGCAGCAGCGATTAACGGTGAATCTTCATTTTCCTTCACCTGTATGATCAGTCTCGTGCCGCGTATGGACGCAGAGACCCATATGATATCATCATACTCCTTTCGGATATCCTTTACGATACGCTGACAGTCGACTTTCGACTTTGCCATGCCGTTTCTCACAGACTTTGTCTCTAAAAATTCCAAAAGTGTCTCATCTGTCCGAGTCTGGTTTCCCGCGATATCGATATTCCAGATATAGCGGGACATCCCGAAGATCAGCAGCACAAAGCAGACTGCCCCCGCAAAGAACAGCTTGCGCTTTCTGTACCGGAACAGATAAAAAGGAAGGCCGGATCTTTTTATGATCGTGACTTTTGTCCCCGTCTTCCTGATGACTGGTTTTAACTTCCGGAAGCCGCTGATGGAAATATTCATCTCATATGCACCAGAGACCGCCTGAAGCCCCCACAGATAAATCCCCCTGTGACGGCACGCGTTCAAAAATCTCTCTGTGGAATACCCTGCGATCCGGATCCGCAGATACCCGCGGATATAACAGATAAGTCTTGACAGCAACGTTATATTCCTCCCCTGTGAATTTTAAACGGTACTTATTCCGGGACTGACAGGCCTGTATATTCGATAGACAGGATATGCCCGGTGACTTTCATCTCGTCATTGGTGTAATAATCCACTGCCAGATTTTTTCCGCTGACACGTATCTGCCCGTCCTTCGTGTGGATCCGGATCAGACAGTCTGTATACTCTATGATTCCTCTGTAATTTTCAATATTCAGCTCCATCTGCCCCATCATCGTAAGCATGGGGATACCAAGAACCACATCCTTGGGAAGCTCAGACAATTCTGACAGTCTGTTTTTCAGGGAATGGCCTTCCCGCGCCGGTACCTGTCTCTTTTCCTTCATACAAACGCCATTCACAGATTTTACCTCTAATTTATGTGAAACCAGTGCGGA